>CAYOLL010000227.1:0-8443 GCA_964404765.1 uncultured Gemmatimonadota bacterium
GCCGGATCCGATCCGCATGAAATAAGGATCCGAGTGCTACAGCGCGGAACCTGGGATAATGTATTTTGTAAATCGCCATTTTTTTACGCCGCTGGTCAAAGATCTGTTTGTCGTGTCGGGGATCAGTTCGCTTGTGGATCATCAAGAGGTTGCAACGACCTCGATCCATCGCAATATTGTCGCCAATTTTGTGATTATCTGCCTGAATATCATTGTGGCGTTAAGCGGTTTTTTCCTGTACACGCTGATTCACCTGGGGCTGCCGAAAGAGGTTTTTCAGGAGGCAGTCGAAAATATCGCCATTATCAGCGCGTTCAACATCTTTTTTGCCGTCATTTGCGGGACAATGCTGGGCAATCACATCACCAATCCACTCAAAAGTATTGAGCAAAGTCTGAAAAATATCGCTCAGGCCAGCGGCGATCTGACCAAAAAAGCCGAGATTCTGACCATGGACGAAACCGGTCGAATCGCCAGTTGGTTCAATACTTTCCTGGCCAATATGCAAAAATTGGTATCGGAGATCCGCCAGGCGTCGGATAATGTAACCCAGGTTGCAGAAACGCTTTCCGCAACTTCCGAAGAGATGAATGCCGGCGTGGAAGAAGTCACGGCCATTGCCGGCACGGTTGCTGACGGCGCCAGCGAGCAACTGAAGCAGATCAATACGGTGGTCAAATTATCGGAAAATATCCAGAACGAAGCCGCCAGCGTTTATGACGCCACACAAGACGCCGTGCAAACCATTGGCGTCGTCGTGCAGTCGGCCACTGAAGGCCAGCAAAAGGCCAAAAAATCCGTGGAAAGCATTGGCGTCCTGGTCGAAGAGGCCAATCAGACCGTGCTGACCATACGCGATTTGAGCGACAAGATTGCCAAAATCGGTTCGATTACCGATACGATCCGGGCCATCGGCGCGCAGACCAATCTATTGGCGCTGAATGCCGCCATCGAATCGGCCCGCGCCGGAGCGCACGGCACGGGATTTAGCGTGATTGCCCAGGAAGTCCGCAAACTTAACGATAATACAACCGCCGCCGCCGACAATATCTCCAAACTCATTGCCGTCATCTCGCAGACGACGCGGCAGGCTATTGATCAGGTGCAGCGTCTATCCACGGAAGTAAACAACGGCAAAACCGCCATCGAAATGTCCAACAAGATTTTGGGTGATATTGCCGATGATGTCGACAGCGCCAGCATTGCCATCAAACAGATTTCGCACTTGGCCCTGTCGCAGCAACAACGCCTGAAAGAAACGATGACCGTTGTCGGCGAAACCGCAACCATCTCTACCAATAACGCCAACGCCGCCCGTGAAATGTCGCAAGGCTCGGAGCAGCAGGTTCGCTCCGTAGAAGATATGGCCAATTCCGCCGGCAAATTAGCCGATTATGCCAATCAAATGCGAGTGCTGATGGGTGAGTTCAGGATTTAATGCCGGCAAAAATTTCCGTGCAAGATATGACATTTCTCCAAGAAATGTACTAGTCAACAACCTTTGATACACTTTGTAGCGCGACTCTCCTGAGTCGCGGGCTTGCGAGACAGGAGTCTCGCGCTACAGGCTTAACCAAAAAGTGTTCTAAAGGTTGTTGACTAGTACACATTTCTCCAAGAAATGTCATATCTACTTTGGTTCCGGAGCCGGTCAAAAATCCAGATATGTCTTCATAAAATCGTAGTACAACCCCTTTTGCGCCAATAAGTCCGCGTGCTTGCCCTGTTCGACCACTTTGCCGCGATCAAATACCAGAATCAGGTCGGCGCTTTTGACCGTGCTAAGCCGGTGCGCGATAGAGATGATCGTCTGGCGCGGAAAGGCTTTGCGCACATTCTCCAAAATCAGTTTTTCCGATTCTACATCCAACACGCTGGTGGCTTCATCCAAAATAATCACATCCGGCTGCGCCAAAAAGAGGCGGGCAAAAGCCAGCCGCAGCCGCTGACCGCCGGACAGATTTGCGCCGGATTCGCCCACCATATAATTGTAGCCCAGGTAGTTGTCATGCACAAATTCGTCAAAGCGAGCGTATTTCGTGGCCTGAATGATCTCGTCAATGCCGGCTTCTTCGCGGGCGTACAGGATGTTCTCTTTGATTGTGGTGCTGAAGATAAAGATGTCCTGCGGCACCATGACCACTTTCTTGCGCAAGGCGCGCGGATGAATGGCCCGCAGTTCCACGCCGCCCAGCAAAATCTGGCCCTGGTAATGATCGTACAGCTTGACCATCAGCTTGGCAAATGTCGTCTTGCCGGAGCCGTTGCGGCCGACGATGGCCACGCTGGAACCCGCCGGAATCGTGGCCGTCAATCCGTCCAGAATCCACTGCTCCTCGTTGTCGCGGTAGCGGAAGCGTACATCCCTTAGCTCTACATCGCCGCCAATGTCGTCGGTGCGCTGCAAGCTCAGGTCGGCAGTCTCGCGCGGCTGCACCAGAATGTCATTCAGCTTGTCGTAGGTCACGCCCAATTCCAAAATCATGAACCACAGCATGGCCATGCGCTGAATCGGCTGCAGGATCAGCATAAAAATGGTGATAAAAGCCACGTAATCGCCCAGCGTAATCGTGCCGTTCATGGCCAGATACGCGCCGATCCAGTAGGTGCCGATGCGGCTCAGGTTAAACAAACCTTCCAGAATGCTTTGCAGCATCAGGTAGAGCGAGTGCGTTTCCAGCACCTTGTTCAAAGCGCGGCGGTATTTGCTCTTCCAGTCCCAAAACTTGAGCGTCTCAATGCCCAGCAGCTTGACCGTCTGCACACCCAGCAGCGTGTCCAGAAACGAGCCCATCGTCTTGACGCCTTCGTAAAACGAACGCTCTTCCAAATGATGCAGGCGCGGCGAAAAAATAATCGTCAGCGCCAGAAAACAAGCGACAAAAAAACCCACAAATGCCGCCAGCAGCGGGCTGATCCAAAACAAGACGGCAATGTAAACCAGCAAAAACGGCACGTCAATAAAGGTGTCCAAAATGCCCGGCCGCAGCAAGTGACGCACCTTCATATTTTCCTGAAAGCGATGGATGAAGTCCTCGCGCTTGTAGCCGTCAAAATATTTTTGATTAAGGTGAATAAAGTGGTCGAAAAAGCGGCTGAAAAAGTCCAACTCAAACTCGGTTTTGAACTGCAAAATCATGACGTTGCGGGCATGAAAGATCAGCGTGCGGACGGCAAAGGTGACCAGCAGCGCAATCAGCACGGCAAACAGGAGCGGCTTATCCTGGTAGACAATGACCTGATCGACAATGGTGCGGGTAAAGAAGGGCAGCAGCAGGGCCAGTATTTGGATGACAAATGTGCCCAGGGCAATTTCCAGCAACACGCCGCGATAGGGATGGAGCAGGGCGGTGTAGAAGTTTTTGCGGACTTCGCGCAGTTCGGCCCGCCGCTTTTCGATCAAATCCATCACATCTTTATTTTTGAAGACAAGGTCGGTCGGCGTGACCGTGAGCAGGACGCCATTCCATTTTTTGACAAACTCATCCTTGAGCAGGGTCATTTTGCCAAAGGCCGGGTCGGCGATCCAGACCTGCTTTTCATCGGCTTTGTAGATGACGACAAAGTGGTTGCCTTCATAGTGGCAGATGCATGGCTGCTTGACCTGCAGCAGCGAGTCGTAGCCGGTTTCGTAGCCGTCGGACTCGAAGCCGAACATCTGCGCCACTTCGCTGAGCGTGTAAAGATCCGTGCCGGCAGCGCTGACGTGGGCCAGTTCGCGCAAGGTGCTCTGGATGTTGTAGAGGCCGTAATATTTGAAGATCATGGCTAAGCAGGTCGTGCCGCATTCGGTCATGTCGCGCTGCTTCAGATGGGGAAATATCCATTTTTTCCTCAGTTTCATCAGCTCCCTCGCTCGATTTTGGATTTTGATTTCGGAGTTCAACCCGTCTTTGGAATCGGATGGCGATGCAGACGAGTTTACAGGCAAAAGCAAGGGAATGTCAAGGGATTTTGCGAGGGAGTCGGAAAAACACGCTTTAAGCGCGCGTTGATTTGCAAGGCAAACAAAAAAGCCGGAAGCGATTGACTCGCCGCCGGCTTTTTTTATCCATACCCAGAAATGACATTTCTTGGAGAAATGTCATTTCTCAAATCTTAGCGATTGATCTCCGGCCGAACCGGGCTCGGCGCATAACGCCGCAAGGCAATCGTGCCCAGGCTCAAAAAGACCAGCGTCATGATGATCAGCGCCCACTCGCCCATGGTCGGGACAATGCCGCCGTTGCCGAACATGGAGAACGGGCTGACTGCACCGGTAATGTTGGGTCGGGTAAAGGACTTGGCCGAACCTGCCGGGGTAGAAGCGCCGGCAAAAAAGTTATCCCATGCGCCGCCGATGAAGTGGGCCAGGCGGCAATAGTTGCTGCTGAACAACGCCGCTTCGTCGCCGCTGTTCCACTGCACTTTCATGGTCATTGAGCCGACGGAACCGTCCGTTGCAGTCACGTCCCATGTGCCGCGCACTACACCCGTCGGCAGGGCAGTTCCGCCCGTGCCGTTGGGATAGGCCTGATCCAACATAAAAACCGTAAATGTCTCGCCGCTGGTGCAGACAAGCGTCGTCGGCATGTAGGAGTTGCGGCTCAGCACACCCGTCGGGAATATCTGCGTAGTACCGCCCGTATACGCCGCAGTAATGGCCTCGGTCGTCCCACCGGCGGAACGGTCCGCCGCCACAAAGCTGGCGGTGTTGCTATTGACGACGCTGACCGGGCCCTGGAAATTTAAAATAATATTGTTGCTTAAATCCAGAATGCCGTTATTCAACGTAATCGTACCGCCCGTCGCAATGGCCATATTGCTGGCTGCGATAATCAAACCGGTGGCCGAGGTATTGTTTAACGTCAAACCAAAAAATGTAGTCGCCCCGGTCAAAGTTTGATTGCCAGTCACAACATTGCCGTCAAAAGTGATTGTCTGGCCATTGTGGGCAAAACCGCCGTTATTGGTCCAATCATCCGCCACGGTCACGGCGGCGTTGAAAGTGATCGGGTTAACGCCAAAGATCACATCGTCATTAAAGTCAAAACTTGCGCCGATCATCGTAATACCCGCTGTATTAAAAAACGCCGTCGTATGGTTATAAGTCTGTGTCCCCGCCGAGGTGACGGCATTGCCGATGGCGATGGGGCCAACGCCGCCGGTCCCGCCATCGCCGTTGACGATAATGGCGCCCGTGTTGTTATCACCCAGGACGCCGGCCGTGTTAATATACACGTCTTCGATGGTGCTGCTGCTTCCGTTCAGCGTTATCGTCCCGCCGTCGGTTGTCACCGATGCTGCCGTCTCCAGCCGGAGGCCAAAAGCGGTACCGCCGGTCGCCGTGCTGTTACCGGTGAGCGTGATCGGGCCCGTAGTGGAATTGACGGTCGAACTGCTTTCAATGACAACACCGACCGCAGTACTGCCGGTACCGCTGGCGTTACCGAGAAATCCAAGCGCTCCGGCTGTGGTCGAAACCGATGTGCCCGCGCCACTCACCCGGATTCCGTAGTTGAACTGGCCGGCCCCATTGCCGCCGGTGCCGGTTATGGCCAGAGCGCCGGCCCCGCCGGTAACATCCGCGCCAGTACCCACAAAAACACCCCAATTATTGTCGCCTGTGCCGTTGCCGCCCGTGCCGGTTATGGCCAGTGTACCGGCCCAGCCGATAACATCCGCGGCATTGCCCACAAAAACGCCCCAATTGCTGTTTGTGCCGGCGCCGCCCGTGCCGTTAATGATAATATTGCCGCCGGTGGTGACTTGACCACTGTCAATCGATATGCCGACGTTGGCGTCGCCGGTCGCGCCACCCTGACCGAAAATGTCAATCACGCCGGTTGTCGATGTAACCGAAGAGGTTCCGCCGACAATGGCTACGCCATGATCAAAGTCGCCGCTGCCGGCCCCACCAAAGCCATTAATATCAATCAAACCGCCGGTCGTTGTAATATCTGCGCCTGTTTCGACAAAAACGCCCAGATTGATGCTTGTGCCGGTGCCGCCTGTGCCGGTCAGGCTGATGTTGCCGGCCCCGGTCGTCGTCACCAGACCGTCTGTATCCACAACGATGCCATAGTTATTGGCGCCTGTGCCCTGACCTGTCCCAGTCATGGTAATGGTGCCGGCGCCTGAGGTCACGTTGCTGCCGGCGCCGGTAACCTGGATGCCATGATTGCCCGAAGCGCCGCCGTTGCCGCCAAGGCCGATGAATGAATGGTTGCCCGAGGTGGAACTCACCGTTGCGCCCGAAATAACCATGATGCCCACATTACGTAGACCGGTGCCGTTACCGGCCGTGCCGTTCAAAGTAAGCAGGCCGCTGTTGGTCTGCACAAAAGCGCCGCTGGAAATGCGCACGCCCTGGCAGTCATCCGTGCCGGTGTTGCCGTTGCCGTTAAACGTCAGCGTTCCGAGGCCGGTCGCTTGCACATCGGAAGCGCTTATTCGCACGCCGGCGTTAAATGTACCGCTGCCCGCGCCGGCCGTACCCGTAAAGAGGATAGCCCCATTGGCCGTGCTGACCGAGCTGACATTTGCAACGGAGACCCCGTAGTTCCTATCAATGCCGTTGCCACCCGTGCCGTTAAAAGTGATGGTCCCACCACTGGCTGTGCTTACGGAGGCGTTGTCCAGATAAACGCCGGGGTTGTCGCTGGTGGCGCCGGTTGATCTGCCGGTACCGGTAAGACTAATATTCCCGCTAGTGGAAGTAATCACTGCCACGTCTAATTCAAGGCCGGTATAGTCGCCCGCCGGTGTGCCGCTGGCTAACAGGGTCATGGCTCCGGTCGTGGTTACAATACTGCCGTTGACGGTAATCGTTCGATCCACCGTCACGGTAATAGCGGACAAGGTGGGGAAGGCGAAATTGGCAAACGTGACATCGTCCGTGCCGGCGTTGGCCGTAATCGTCAGGCTGCCGGCGTAGGGTCCGTTCATGTCCATGGAATTCACATTGATGATATCGCTGCCGGCCCCGCCGATAATGGTCAACGAGACGGTCGGATTGGTAAAATTGATCGATTCAAAGCCGACGCCGGCGCTGTTGGTCCAATCCATCGTGGCCCCGGCCCCGTCGGCCAGGTTGCACGTGCTGCCGCCGTCCGGCAGGATAAAAGTCCTATTCGCGACGGTGGTGGCATCAGTAACCGGTTCTAAACCCGTATAGGCAACGGTCGAGTTGCCGGTAATCGCCACATTGCCTGCGCCCGCTCCTGTCGCGGTATGAACGGAGTTGGCAAACAACCCGCCGCCGGTCAAAACCAGTCGATCGCCGCCTACAGCAACCACCGGGTTGCCGCCGGTAAACGTAATGGGGTTGCCCATATTGCCGCCGCCAAAATCCACAGTTAATTGATCGTTCCCGCCCAGACCATTTATCAGAATGCTGCCGGTAAAGGCTGTGCCGTCAATGGTCACCGACGCTGTGCCGCCGTTAGTGCAAGGAGCCACGCTGGCGTCACAGTCAATCGTGCTGCCGTTGTTGTCGGTCAAAACATAGTTTGCGCCGGAACGGCTAAGCGTCCAATTGTCATTGCTGGCGCCGCCGTTAACATCATTAATGACCAGATTGCCGCTCCCGTCTACAGAGATAACCGTTTCCGGGCCAAACACCTGAATTAAGTCAACGCCCACCGCGCTGATCGCCGCGCCGGTCGAATTAACGGCCAGGTCCATTTCGCCCACATTGGTAAAAGTAGCCGGGCCGGTCGCAAACCCGCCTTGCACAAAAGCGCCCGGCGCATTGACCAGCGCCACTTTGTAATCATAAGGAAAAGACGCAATTCCCGCCAGCGTCGTTCCGGAAATTATATGCTGGGAATAGTTGTTAAGGTCTGTGCTGATTGTAATGGTGATATCATCAGCGCCAGTAAAGCCGCTGGCAGCCGTAAACCTTATCAGCAACGTATCATACAGCCCGGAAAAAGTCAGATCAAAACTCGCTAAGCCTGTATAGGACGAAGCCGTCGGATCCGCATCATTGTCATTACCGTCCCACATAATAATAGCGTTAATATCGGCCGTTGACGACACGGACAGTACCCCGCCGGTTACGTTGACCGACGGCGAGCCGCTCCCGTTTAAGATCCAGGCGTCACGCTCCGTGCCTAAAATACTCGGATCGTCTACCAGGCTCAGGCTACCCGGCGTGCCTACGGTCGTTAAAGCTGCGGCCTGGGGTATGCTAAAATCGTCAATGACAAACTGGGCGGAAGCTGTAAGCGGCAACACAACCCAGGTTAAGACCAGCAAAAAAGATAGTTTCTTGAACGACATCCAATCCTCCTCATCAAAAGAGTCCAAAAAATGGTTAAAACAATATAATAGCCCCTTAAAATAGAGCGTTTTGTTAAAAAATCCAATGGTTTTTAATAAACCCCCCCCCCCAAAAAAAATTAAAAAAACCGGCCCTCCCTAATTAGAAATACGGGCTATTTTCAATTAAAATTATGCG
>CAYOLL010000228.1:0-8424 GCA_964404765.1 uncultured Gemmatimonadota bacterium
GGTGGTACACTTCTCATGCCGATTTTTGGTACATTTTTATTTGCCTATTGACATGGCAGAAGATCGAAATGGAAATGCCGTTTATCTTACCGAAGAGCGCTGGCGGTACATTACCGATGAATCAAACCATCCTGAAGTTTCGGATTATGAAAACCACCTCAAGCTGACAATTCAGCAAGGCAAGCGAAAGCAGGAGCCGCTCAACCCGCGTAAATATCGCTATTATAAAAACTTTTCCGACTTGCCCGATGGTTTTAATCACGTTGTTGTGATTGCGCTATTTGGCGTTGAAGTGGACGACACCGGGCGTTCCCGACCCAATAATTTTATAGCCACAGCCTTTTTCAAACATATTCGCGAGTCATAAACGATGAATCCGACCCCAAAATATTCTTACGACAAAGATGCGGATGTCCTCTACATCTCACTCTACCCCGGCGAAAAAGCGACGGCAGCCGTAGAACTCAACGATTTTATCTTGCTGCGCTATAACCGTCTGGAAAAAAGGGTGATTGGGTTGACATTGCAGGACTTTTCCGTGTTGGTTCAACTGACCGAATTGGGCCCGCGCAATTTTCCCCTGACGGGTTTGAAAGAGCTCGAACCCGAGTGGCGCGAAGAAGTCATTGCCTTGATTACACGGCCGCCGGTGAGTCACTGGCTCAAAGTTTCGGCTTTCACGCCCACATTCAACGAAATGACCCCGATTGCTTTTGTGGAACGATCAGAAGCGGATTTGGCGATGGCGGCTTGAATTCAGTTAGCAGTAAGCCGTGAATAGTGATCAGTTGGTTGTATCCTTCGTTGTGCGGATGATCGAAAACAGAATTTTCAACAACTCCGAAAAACAACTCACTACCCCTTGTTAATTTGCGTACGCTTTCAGTTAACTGAGAAAAACCGTCTCCGGCACGCTAAAGCGCTGGCTCAAGGGCCCGGATTTGGCGCAGATTCAATTCCCGCCGCCCGTTCAGAATATCGGAAACCACGCCCTGACTGCCGATTTCCGGCAAATCCTTCTGCCGCAGTTGATGAATCGCCATAAAATGCTTGAGCGCTTCGATGGGATTGGCTGCCGGTTCGGGCACATGCTCATCCTCATAAATTTCAATCAGTGTGCCAATTACATCCATCATTCTGGCCAAAGGATGATTTTCGTCGTCGCGCACGATGTCCGTCAATGCGTCCAACAACTCTACGAGACGGTCGTATTCCTGCTCGGTAGTCGGCACAAAAATAAAACGCGAGGCTTGTTCTAATGTTTTCACGATATGAGGTTGCAACATAACATTATTCTTTCAGCTTGCTCAATTCATCTTTAAGCTTTCTCGCGGCTTCCAAACTGAACCCTTTGACTTCCGCAATCGCTTCATCCGACGCGTTCCTCACCCCCTCAACTGAACCAAACGCCTTCAACAGCGCAAACTTCTTCGTCTTGCCGATGCCGGGGATTTTGTCCAGCGCCGACTCGGTGATGTGCTTGCCGCGCAAGGTGCGGTGATAGGTGATGGCAAAGCGGTGCACCTCGTCGCGCACTTGCTGCAACAACTTCAGGGCCGGGGAGGATTTGGGCAGCATGATCGGCTCGGATTGGCCGGGCAGGTAAATCTCCTCCAGCTGCTTGGCTAAGCCGATAATATCCTGCTCCTCGATGCCCAGCGATTCCAGCGCCTCCAGGGCCGCGGATAGTTGGCCCTTGCCGCCGTCAATCAGGATCAGGTCGGGCATATCGCCCTGCTCGTCCAACAGGCGTTGGAAGCGGCGGGTGACCACCTCGCGCATACTGGCAAAGTCGTCCGGCCCCTCCACCGTCTTGATCTTGAACTTGCGATAACCGGCCTTGTGCGGCTTGCCGTTCTTAAAACAGACCATGCCCGCCACCGGGTCCGTGCCCTGAATGTTGGAGTTGTCAAATCCCTCGATCACGCGCGGCACCTTGTTCAGCTTGAGCCGCTTTTGCAGTTCCAGCAGAATTTTCGGCGCGCGATCTTTCTGCTTCAGCTTGTCCAGCATCAATTCTTCCAATAGCAGGGCGGCGTTGCGCTGGGCCATTTGCACGAGCTGTACTTTTTCCCCGCGTTGTGGCGTGTGCAGGGTCACCTTTTTGCCACGCTTGTCGGACAACCATTCGGTCAGCGCGGCCTGATCTTCCAAATCATTTTGCAAAAAGACCTCATCCGGCAACACGGTGGCCTGGCTGTAATGGCTGTGGAAGCCAAAGGCCAGCACCAGGCCCGGCGCTTCACCCTTGACGCCCTGAAAGATGTAATGCGGTCGGCCCAGCAACTTGCCGCCGCGAATTTCCAGCACGGCCACGCAGGCGGAGTCGTCATCGGCGGCGTAGGCGATGGCGTCCCAATCGGCAAAGGGATCGGCCAAATTGAGGCGCTGCTGCTCGATGGTCTGGGTGATGGCCCCGATTTGGTCGCGCAGGCGGGCGGCGTCCTCAAAATGCAGCCCGACGGCGGCCTCGCTCATGCGCGTCTTCAGCGTGTTGACCACCTCGTCGCTCTTGCCCTCGATGAATTGGCAGACGGTCTTGATCATGGCCTGATATTGGGCCGCGGAGACGTATTCCTTGCACGGCGCTTCACAGCGATGGATGTAGTAGTCCAGGCAGGGGCGGCGTTCCGGGGGAAAGGGCAGCTTGTCGTGGCAACTGCGGATGGGGAACAGCGTCTTGAGCGTGGTCAGGGTCTGGCGCAGACTTTTGCCGCTGGTGTATGGCCCGTAGTATTTGGCCCCGTCGTTGTCCAACTGGCGGGTGGTGAAGACGCGCGGGTAAGTTTCGTTGAGCGTGACCTTGATATACGGGAACTTCTTGTCGTCCTTGAGCATGATGTTGAAGCGCGGCTTGTGATGCTTGATCAGGTTCATTTCCAGCGTCAGGGCCTCGCTCTCGCTGCGCGTGACGATGTAGTCGAAGTCGGCGATCAGCGTCACCAGCACCTGCGTCTTGGGATCGCGATGCTCCAGGTCGAGGAAGTACGAGCGCACCCGATGGCGCAGGCTCTTGGCCTTGCCCACGTAGATGATCCTGCCGCGCTTATCCTTGTGGATATAGACGCCCGGCTCGTCGGGGAGGGTGGAGAGTTTTTGGATGATAGTTGGGGAAGTAGTTGTCACGTAAATTTTTGCTATTGACAGTAGGTTATAATGCTGTTAATTATCAATCGTAACCCAAATGCGAAAGCACTCCTTTAACTTTAAGAGTTAGCATTAAATTAGGTAAAATGGGAGTTTAAACGATGAAACATTTTGCTTCAGTCAAAAAATTTTACTTTCTCGAGTATTTTTACATTTTATTGAGAAGTATAGAAAAAAACTTTGATAAAGAGCACGTCTTTGAATCATTTAAAAATTTGAAACACGAATATCGTCTTGGTGAGTCAAAATATAAAAAACTGACAAGCGAGCAATCTGTTTTAACCAAAGCCCAGCTTAATCGCTATCAGTATACGTTCGAGCAAGTTATTGACGAAGCAAAAGAATATGATTTGATTTCGGACGACAATAGTAGTCTTTTTTTAACAGAAAAAGGAAGAAAACTATTAAATTTATATGAAGATGAAAGTCAGTTGACTTTCAATAGAGAACTGTTTAAAATGATGGAACATAATTATATGGCGTTTCACACATTAATTTCTTTTCTTTATCAAGCAAACGAATATAAGCGCGGGCTGTTAATTTTTCCAATATATTCCCCACGGCACTTAGGTTTTGATATATCGCAGTTTCGTCGAACTTCCGATGTGCGTGATTATTCATGGAAATTAGTTGATAGGCTACAAAGTGACATTGAAAAATATTTGGGGAAGGCGCTGAGTTTACAAAAAGATAACGAAATTCTATTGGAACGTCTTTATGAGAGCAAGTTACTTTCAAAAATCGCAGATAGTGAATTTCACCCAAAAAAATATAATGTGATAACCAAAAGGGTTAGAGATTTTTGGCTTAATTTTTTCTTACAGAAGATATATAAGTTTGAATTTTCCGCAGCGTCATTTGATATTTGGGTATATAGAGCTAAGCAAATTGGGATTATTCATGCCACTGAAATTTATCCGAATTTTTTGGGAAGAATTGTTTATCCAACATCTGTGATATTATCAAATATAGTATCAGGTGATTTCAAAAAGTTGTACGATTACCCGGATGGCAAAGGACTTTTTATACATCAACCCGATTGGGAAAGAAATCAAGATGTTTTTGTAGATTATCTTGTTAAAGCTTACTACGAACTTCGAAGAACTTATATGGGATATTTTATTAATTTAGCAGCTTTGCGAGAAATAGTATGCTACAACATGAAAATATCGGAAATCATTTTTAAAGAGTTTTTAGATAAAACGTATAAACTGAATTTGGAAGGAACACTTCGAATAAAGATCTCACTTGAAGTTGATAGGTTGCCTGAAGAAACAACGGCTATGTACTTAAAGCGTGAACCTGTTATGGTTGCTGGAAAATATCGGAATATTATTGCAATTGACGTCGCAAAAGGAGTTACCAATGAATAATCTTTTGAAAAAGCCGAAACAACTTGCTCCGTTAAAAACCGCCTCAAGGTTTCAAAAATTTAATTTAAAAGAGAATCCTTTCCCATCTGAGCCTGTGGTGAATAAGGACTCCTCAGATCGAAGGATAAACGGCGATATATTTGAGCGAGAAATCCGTAAGAAAGAATATGATCAATTTGTTGATATTTTTCTTAAACGACCCTTGGCCGATCCAAACCACATACGCTTGGGTTATTTGATGGACACGTCTTATATTGGACGTGGAAATGGAAAATCGGCGTTTATTGTAACTTTATATAATGACATTACTAAAGGTTTTAGCCTTGATATGTCGAATGAAGTAAACAAGTGTTTTGCCGTAATTATTACACCAGAACTTGGGGGGCGGACAAAAACATTTTCTGCAATAGTGGATTTGCTTTTTAAGTCTCTGATTAATTCTGACATAATAAAAAAGAGTTTGACGATTTTGCGTTTAGATGCCATTTATCAGCTTTATCCTGAAATTGCAGCTAACTTAGTTACCAATTCTTCTAGCTATGATGATTTTAATGATGTAAACTGGTTTAAAAGTAATAAGATGGATTCTAGAAAAATTCACGATTATATATTCAAAAACGAGTTTCTCCAATTGCTACCTAATGACTTCCCTATTTTTAAGCATAGAAATTCACTCTTAGAAGCCCTTGTTAGCCAAGATGATTTTAGTGAATACTATAATTTGTTAAAGCGTGGGACGGATCGCTTTGAATTTGTATTTTCGCATCTGGTACGATTTTTTCAGTCATGTAGTTTTACAGGGGCATTTATTTTTGTGGATGACTTTGAAAGGATTCCGGACTTTCAAAGCGCTCGCCAAAAGAAAGATTTTGCTCTTGAGTTGCGATCCTGCCTTTATGATGGCTTCTATGAGAGCGCAAAAACAGGGTTCTACAACTTCATTTTAGTTTTTCATGCCGGTGTACCTCGTTTAATTAGTGATTCGTGGTCGGAGTCTGGAATGGAAAATCGGTCTCCTATTCAACCACGAACTTTAGCGCAACATATAATTCGATTCGAAAAACTTGTCCCAAGTGATGCGTCACTCTTGCTCAAAAAATATTTGCGCGAATATAGAATCGAGCAATCTGCGGACGAATTATTTCCTTTCACTGAAAATGCTGTTCGTTTAATCGGGGAAAAATCGGAAAACAATGCCTCTAAAATTCTCAAGCTAGCTTATGAATTGCTAAATAAAGCTTCATCTATAGATCAAGGAACTGTTATCATTGATGAATCTTTTATTAACCAAAACATCACGATGTTCAATGATGAAACTTCTGACAAAACCGTCAACATTGAAACGACGGAGTCTGTTGATTTAATGACGAAAGCAGAATCACGGAGTTAAGATGCAATGCAATACTCCTGCTTATCCAGAACTGAAACAGCGACCCTACTTCAATATGCACAAGGCATTGGTGAAATTGAAAATAGCGAACTTCGTCATCACGTTGAACTCGCTGAATATTGGGAGCACGAGCTTAATTGCCTGTCATACGTAATAGCGATCATACTCGAAGGATTCAATGAACAAGAGACGAAACGCAAGCTCTGTATTGATGAACTTTACGAACTGTCGGATAGGATTAATCTTTATGTGCAAGAACTTGATGTTGACTTTGTAATTGAAATGCTCAAAGGCCACCATTTGGACAATATTAATTTGGAAGAAGAACTGATTGAAATTCAGTTACGCTTACGAGGCTATCAGCATGGTTAAGCTCTATGTTGCCGACACAAATTCAATAATCCGTTTTTTCAGAAATTTTTTCAATCAACCGCAAAAGCTATCTCGGCGCGCCCAGAGGATTTTTGAGGATGCAATTCTCCCATATAATACGGACATTCGCCTAAGCATTCCATCAGTCGTGTTTGTTGAACTGTACGAAAAATGGCTCAAAACAGAAGAAGTTTCGGCAAAGTTTCGATATGAAGTTTTCCAGCAAATATCCGACTCACCAAATATTGAAATCAAGCCTATAGAAAAAGAAGTTCTGGAGTGTATGACTCAAATTCGTGATCGCTTGCAAAACCACGATCTTCACGATAAAATCATTGTTGCATCTGCAATTATGTTGCAATGTCCTATTATCACAGCGGATACCGTAATCAGAAAGTATGTTGAAGAGACAAGAGTTATTCCTGAAGTCATTTTTTGAAATGCTTCCACGACCCATCTCATCAAACAAATCCTCGAAGCCAAACCCTACACCTTGAACTGCGTTTCAACACCGGCGAAACGCTGACCGTTGATTTGTCCGCCAAACTGCGCGAATAGTCCCAATCCCCGGACAGCCTGTTCAAAGTAACTGCGTAAATCCGCTGTAATATTCATCGCCCGCCCAACTCTTGCAACGGCAACGGCAGATAAGCTCGCAATGCCGCGCGGATTCGTTCCTCGTAACGCTGCCACAAGACCCCGGCCCCAATCACGCCAAAACCGATCAATGTCAGCGCAAACGGAAACAGCAGACTACCGGCAAAAACGCGGTATGATAAATGCCCCAAATAAAAAGCCACGCCAAACCCGCCAAAGACGGCAAACACGCCCCGCGACAGCATTGCGCTTGTCAAAATCATGGCCACGTTGATACAGCAATAGCCGAATCTGCCCAACTCGCTGTCGGATTTCAGCAGCGACAGCCCACCCCAAAAAGTCAAGACTCCAAACAAGTAAAGCCAATACGAATAATCTTTTTTGCGGCTGCTGCGAATATCAATCCAAACCGCTAAAAACGTCATGCCCACGCCAAACCAGAGCGATAGCCACCGGCGCATTTCCCAGCTCGAATCCGGGCCGAAGATGAATTGCGCCAAATCCATGCTCATGTACCACAAGGTCACGGCAATCGGCATCATCATAAACGGCAGGCGATAACGCCACAGCATAATCGCCCCGGACGCCAGCGTTGCCAATTCCATAAACATCCAGCGCCAGTCAATAAGATAGTGGTAGTCGCGGTAAATCCGTGTGCCATCCCAAAAACCCAGCGCATTTTGCAAACCGTAAACGGCTAAAGGCGTCATGACGACAACAAAAGTGGCCATGATGCCGGCCGGGATGGGCTGCTTTTTGTGATGCAAGAAATATTCGGTCATGCCCAGGCCAAAACCGGCGTAAACCATAGCGATCAAGAAAAGCCCCCAACCGCCGAAGCGCTCCCAGCCTTCGTTCATAAACAGGCTCATCGCCCCAATCGCAATCATGCCGCCCAGATAATACAGCACATGGGTCATCCGTACGTTGGGATTTTCGTCATTGCGCCGGGTTGAAAATTGCCACAACTCCTTAGCCTGTTCCGTGCTAAGCAGGCCGTTGGCCGCGGCGTCCAGCAAAAAGTTTCGGGTCAGTTCCATGCTGTTCCTCCTTGTGAATTTGTTTTTGAATTTTTGAACCAGCGCAGTCGGAATAGGAACGAGAAGACAAAGGCCACGCCGATGTAAAAGATGACCGCTACCAATATCCCCAAAAATTCTTTGGGCCATATTCCGCCGATTTTATAAATCGGGAACAATCCCTCTCCAAAAATACGGTGTGGCAAAAACGCATAGCAGTTCATGCAAATGATGATCAGAATAAATAAAAACTCTTGAAATTTTTTGCATGACGGACCCACAAAGACGTCTAAAAAGCTGTCTAAGAAAATCAAATACCATGGCCATCCAGCAAGAATAACGCTAAGCCACACAAACAGATAAAATTGGCCGGTATTGCGGATTCCCAGGGTTAATCCGCCGCCGTTTCGGGCATAAAACCACCTATCCCACCACATCCACAGCGGAATGCCGATGACAACAGCCGCGATAATCAGTTGACCTGTAAAGGATAACATGGGTATCTCCTTAGTTGATCTCGTTCAGC
>CAYOLL010000229.1:0-8404 GCA_964404765.1 uncultured Gemmatimonadota bacterium
CTCAGGAAATCTTGAACGCCGTGTATTCCGGCCCCTTTGTGACGCTCGGCAAGGCGGAGTTTAGCAACAGCCAGAATTCCAATAGCCAAAAATGGAGCGCGTATATATCAGGTAGTGTTAATCGGCAGGATTTTTTTGAATGCGCTCTTGATTGGGTCAGCAAAGATAAGATTGACGATTATATGAGTCGTCATCGTAGAGATGACAATATCAGCGAATTAAAGCTGTATTTCAATGCTGTCATTGATTGGGTTTCAACCGTATTTATAGCCGTAGAAAGCGAAATGCGGGGATTGGAATGGGGGCGATTGTATGAAGAATATCATGGTAAGCCTTATAACCCGACCACCGTTTCAGAACAAGTAAAAACACTTTACGGCGATCCGTATGTCAAAAATCGTAAGGGTATTTTTGAGTACATTCTTGGCGGTTCAAGTGATACCAAATTATTAGATGTCCGCGTTTTTGATGAAGCGACTAAGAAAAGCGTTTATTCAACACAAACCGCGACAGCTCAAGCCAAAAGTGAATCAAACTGTCCGCTTTGCGCTATTGGACATGACGCGAACAAGAATAAAATCTGGAAACTGACCGAAATGGACGCCGACCATGTAACCGCATGGAGCAAAGGTGGCGCAACAGATATTAAAAACTGTCAAATGTTGTGTAAGACCCATAATCGGGCAAAAGGAAATCGCTAAAGGCAAAAAGCGGGCCCCTATTAATTAACCCACATTAAACCGGCAAACCGAAGAGAAACCGAATGGCGCGCTTCAAACTTTATATAGAATATGATGGCACCGGCTATAGCGGCTGGCAAATCCAAAGAGATGGCACCAAAACGATTCAGGAAGAACTGCAACGAGCTGCCCATACGGCTTTTGATACGGCGCACTTTGAATTACAGGGCTCCGGCCGCACTGACGCCGGCGTTCATGCGCTGGGTCAGGTAGCGCATTTGGATTTCAAAACCAGTCTGCCGCCGTCAGCAATCTGCTATCGACTCAATGACGAGCTGCCCGCAGCCATCCATATTTTAAAAGCCGAGCTTGCGGACTCCCGCTTCCACGCCCGGCACGATGCGCGTTCACGCAGCTATCTCTACCAGATTTCTCGCCGGCGGACGGCCTTTGGCAAGCGCTTCGTCTGGTGGATTAAGGACTTGCTGGATTTTGAGAAAATGCGTGAAGCTGCGGCGCTATTCACAGGCATGCAGGATTTGCGATCATTTGTGGAAAAAACCGCCCGTGAGGAATCTACCAAAGTTTTTATCGAAGACCTGGAGCTTTGGCAGGATGGCGACCTGATCTTGCTGCGCGTGACCGGATCTCATTTTATTTGGCGATTAGTGCGGCGCGTGGTGGGCGTCCTGGCCGAAGTTGGGCGTGGCCAAATGCCTTTGAGCAAAGTGCGTCACTATCTGGAACATGAATCCGACGAACCTGCCCGCTTGACAGCTCCGGCTTCCGGCTTATTTCTGGAACGGGTGTACTATAAAGGCGAAGAGCGTTTGGGACGGCCAAAACCTTTAGTTAATATTGGATAAGCCTGTTTCTATCGGCCGTTCCGGAGAAAGAAAATGCCCATTCTCTGCGAGAAAATGGGTATTCAAGAAAAACAGGCACATTTTTTTGTGAAACACGCTTGCAGGAGACTAAAAAATGAAAGAACACATGCATGTCATTTACGGTGACATCACCAAAATTGCGGTTGATATCATTGTCAACGCGGCGAATAACGCGCTATTGGGCGGTGGCGGCGTAGACGGCGCTATTCACCGGGCGGCAGGGCCGGATCTATTGGAAGAATGCCGTACACTTAACGGCTGTCAAACCGGCGACGCTAAGTTGACAAAGGCTTATCGCCTGCCGGCTAAATATGTGATCCATACGGTTGGGCCGGTCTGGCGCGACGGTCAGCACGAAGAACCGGCGCAATTGGCGTCCTGCTACCGCCGGTGTCTGGAATTGGCGGTGGCGCAGGGTGTCAAAAGCCTTTCATTTCCGGCCATTAGCTGCGGTATTTTCGGCTATCCGGCTGATAGAGCGGCGGAGGTGGCTTTTTGCGAGACCAACACGTTTCTCCTTCAACAACCCGACGGTATCGTTGATAAAGTTAATTTTGTCTGCTTCAACAATGAGGTTTACTCAACGTTCATGCGTAAATTTGCCACGATGGAGTTCAATTAACAATGCCTTATGAATTTAAAACCCGCCGCATGGTTGAGTTTGTGGAAACCGATACCGCCGGCATCATGCACTTTTCCAACTACTTTCGCTATATGGAGATGACCGAGTCGGCCTTTGTGCGAGAATTGGGTCATGCGATTTATTTTTTGGACCTCGACCATTGGCGGGGCATGCCGCGGGTGCAGGCTAATTGCGATTATTATCATCCGCTGCGCTTTGGCGACGAAGTGGAGATTCATCTGATCGTGCGGGAGAAGCGCGATAAAGCCATCACTTATGAGTTTATCTTTCATAAGTTGAACGCGCCGACCGTCCAAAATGTGGCCAAAGGCCGCCTGACGGTTGTCAACGTCGTGTATGATCCTGCCAGCCGCAAGCTCAAAGCCGCGCCCCTGCCGCCGGAATTCAGCCGGCATATCGAAGTTGCGCCCGCCGATCCGGTCTGACTATTCCTTCGGCAAGAAAAAGCTGCAACGAATCGTGGCGTTGCGACTAAATCAAAATCAATCCGAACGATGTCAAATCAGTACAAATGAACGATGACCTTGCCAAATCGCTTTTATCCGGTCGTTGCATGACGTTGGTCGATGTGGGCGCAAAGGGCGGAACTTTTGAAATAACACGCCTGGCGTCTCTAACCGCCTGTTACGGATTTGAGCCGAATCCAGCCGAATACCGCAAGTTAAAAAGCGCGAATTTACCCCATTACGCTCAAATCAAATATTTTCCGTATGCTTTGGGCGCTTGTTCAGGCAGGAAAAATATCAACATCATGCGGAATGCGAGTCTAAGTTCGTTTCGCCAACCGGATTGGGCATCGTATGACCGCCGTTTCGGCATGTCAAAACAATACAAGACGTTACGCGCCGGATTGGAGATTGTCGCCACAGAAGAAGTTGACGTCAAAACGCTGGATGAATTTGCCAACGAAGCCGGCATCGGGAGCATCGATTTTTTAAAGATTGACGCGCAAGGCACAGAGTATGAGGTTCTTAAAGGCGCTGAAAATTTGCTGGATGCCCATCGCATCGGGCTCATCAAATTGGAAGTCAACTTTGTCCCGGTGTACGAAGGCCAAAAATTGTTCGGCGAACTTGACCTATTCTTGAAACAACATGGATTTGATCTGGTGGATATTGTTTTTTACGAAGATGCGGCGTATCAGGCCGAATTAAGCCCGGAAATTTCCAGCAAGCGGCAATTGAATGGACTTTACGAAAGTTTTCGTTATTCGGCAGGCGGAGACGCTATTTATTGCATCAACTTGGAAGGCGTGGCTGAAAACGAGCGGGCGTCGCGCGCCCGGGTTGCCGGTTTGATCTTAACCGAAATGGGCTACCTCAGTTTCTCAGACGATGTTTTGAGTCGTTATGCGGTAATTGCCGATGAGACCGTCGCCCAAATTTTGCAGGTTCATGGGCAAAAACCAATATGGGCACGTTTGAAGTCTTGGCTAAAAAATTGGCTGCCGCCTATGGCAAGGTGGTATCTCCAAAAATTGCGGATGCAGCCAAAGGCCGCCTGACCGTTGTCAATGTCGTGTTCGATCCTGCCAGCCGCAAGCTCAAAGCCGTGTCCCTGCCGCCGGAATTCAGCCGGCATATCGAAGTTGCCCCCGCCGACCCGGTCTGAGCTTGTCCAATCAAGAAAAAAGTTGCCCTTTTGGATTGAGTGCGTTATAATCAAAAGTGTTGAGATAAATTAACGGTAGAGGCACGATTGTAAACTTTAGCCTGTATCTGTATCAGGTCATCGGGTTACTCGTAAAGGTACAATATGAGCGAATCGAAAGAACAAATCTCGCAAGCTATTCAGCAATATCGCGAGGCGTTGAAGAAAGACCCAAACGACGCCAAAACCCACCATCTGCTGGCCACGATGTTGTACAAAAACAACATCGAACTGCCGGAAGCCAAAAAGCACTTCCAGCAAGCGGTTAAGCTAAAGCCGGACTTTATCGAAGCGCATTACGGGCTGGCCACGCTGCTGTCCACTCGTTTAAAAGAATACGAGCCGGCCCGGCTGCATTTTGAAAAAGTGCTGGATTTGAATCCGAACGCGGCCGCGGCGCAGTTTGGCTTTGCCCAATTGCTGGCCGAACAATTTAAAGAATACGAGCTGGCCCGCATTCATTTCCAAAAAGCCATTAATCTCAATCCAAACCTGTTTCAGGCCCATTATCAAATCGCCCGCCTGTACTACGATTTTTTGGATGATACGGAAAAGGCCAAAGAGCATTTTTTACAAGTCATCAAGATCAACCCCAAATATAGTCGGGCCTTATCCGATCTGGGCTATTTGCATGAAAAGAAACTAAAGAACTACGAAGAAGCCCAAAAGTATTATCAAAACGCGCTCAAAGCCGATCCGAACGAAAGCGTGGCGGCTTATAATCTGGCCCAGCTTTATCATCTCCAATTACAGGATTTGCAAAAAGCCCGCGCCATGTATCTGCGCACTATTGAGATTGATCCAAAATTTAGTGATGCTTTTCTGGGCTTGGCATTGACGCAGCATAGCCTGAAAGACGTAGATCTGGCGCGTAAAAACTATCTCAAAGCTTGCGAGCTGAACGCCGACCTGCGCACCCCGCAAAACGATCAGTTGTTTACCGCCAAATCGGCACCGGTCAAACCCGCGGCAACGCCGGCCAAAGACGCGCCGGTCAAAGCAACCGCGCCCGCTGCAACGCCGGAGCCTGCGGAAAAAATACCCGACGGCTTGACCAATCTGAAAGAAGTTTTTTCCTTCATCGGGCACATGGATCGGCTGACCGGAGTAACTTTTTCACCGGACGGCAAATTAGTGGCCAGCAGTTCGATTGATAAGACGATCCATTTGTGGGATGTCAGCCGCGGACGCAAGAGCCGCATTCTGAATGAAAATTCGGACATTTTTGCCATCGGCTTCTCGAAAGGCGGTCAAAAGCTCTATTGCGCTATCGGCAATGCCGCCAATCCGGAAAATCCCAGCGGCGCCATCACCGTCTGGAGTCTGACCAAAGGCGACACCATCGCGGTCTATGAACGTGGGCTGGATATTCCACACTGTCTGGCCATGTCAAGCGATGGAAATGCTCTTGTGGCCGGTTACCGCAGCGGCGCGGTAAAGTTGTGGGATTTGAATAGCGACAGAAAGCTGCATACACTCAACGGCCATACAGGCCCGGTTCAGTGCGTGGCCTATTCGTCCGGCAATCGTCTGGTCGCCAGCGGCAGTGCGGATAAAACCGTACGAATCTGGGACACGCTGCATGGCAAGCAAGTGCTCGAACTGTCCGGACATTTGGACGCCGTGGATTGCCTGGCGTTTTCACCCGATGGCCAATTGATCGCCAGCGGCTCTTTTGATCGGACGATTCGCTGCTGGGAAGTCCTGACCGGCAAAAATGTGCTGACCATTACCAATTTGGGCAAGCCTGTGCGCGGCCTGACTTTCTCGCGCGAGGGACATTTGTTGATCGGCGCGCTGGGTTTTAGCGGGCGCTCCGGTGATGAAGTGCCGGCGGTCAAGATATTTGAAACGGCTACCGGAAACCCGATGGCCGAGCTGTCGGAATTTATGGGGGATGTGATTAGCCTGTGCCTGTCGCCGGACGGCAAACAAATCGCCGGCGCTTGCTCGGATAAGGCTGTCCGGCTGTGGTCGTTTAACTACGAACCGCTGGACGAAAAAACACTGACCCAAACCACCCGCACCCGCGCCGACAATTTAAATAACGATTTTCAAAAGACGTTTCAGGATTACATTATTACCGATGAGGGCTGCAAAAAAGAAGTCAGCGGTTTGCTGAATCAAGCCCGTGCCCTCATGCTCAAGGATAAGTATGAAGACTTTGTCAACAGTATCTTGTTGACGCAGGCCGCCTGGCTGTCCATGCGCTATTTCATGACCGATTTACGCTCGCTGAAAGAGTTCCATGAATTTCAGGAGGCGCCGGTTGCCCATACTTTTTTGCCGGATAGTGAACGGATCGCCTGCTGGTCGCAGAATAAAGACAAGCGCGGTGAGTTGACCCTTTATGATCTGCGAACCAGGCAGCAGAGCCAAAAGTTTTTGCTTAAAAATGTTAGTAAAGAATCGTTTCATCCCGGTGGCTTCAGCTTTTCCGCCGGCTCCAAATTTCTGGCTTATGTTTACGATAAGGCAACGGTAAAGTTGCTGAATGTTGAAGATGGTAAAGAAACTGCGACGATCAAATTAAAATGCGACAGCATCCAGGACCTTGTTCTGTCGCCGGACGGGCGCTGGCTGGCCGCCAGTCACATCACCACCGGCCGGGACAAGGAACAGGTTATGGTCGTCCAGTTGATCGAGATCGCGTCCGGTCAGGCTGCCGACTTATTTTATGGCCGGTCGCAACCCATCACCTGTCTGGCTTTTTCTAAAGATGGCGAATATGTGGTGGGCGGCTCAACCGATGAAACCGTTTCTTTATGGGACGTGGCTTCCAAGACCAATCGTTGGAAAATTAAAGTTCACGAGGGCACCAAAGGTGTCATCAAACTGCTTTTTATGCCGGGCGGAAAAATGCTGGCCAGCATGGCCAACAAACCGGAGCGCGGCGATATTCTCTTGTTAGATCCAGGCGGGCCGCGCGTTGTGCGCACCTTGCTGGAACATCAGGAGCCGCTGCTGGATTTGGTTTTTTCGGCAGACGGCAAACTGATGGGCTATGCTTACGGTAACGCCGAAGGGCGGGGAATCTGCATCCGGGCGATTGATACGGAGCAGGAGTTTTTTAGCGGCATTCATGGCGGCGGGTCAATTGCCTTTTCGCCGGATGGCCGGCGTGTGGCGATTCGGACGGGAACGAACACGCTGCGTGTTATGAGCTTTGAATCCTCCATTCTGGTCAAAAAAGGGGAAGCGCATCAGCAACCGCGACCGGATGCTATGGCCGAGCCATTAGCCCCGAAGGCAAAACCAATCGCTGCTGCGCCGCCGGTGATAGAAGCACATCAACCCAAACCGCAGCCGATTCCGGAACCGCCCAAAGTTGAGGAAAAACCAAAGCCGGTTGTTGTCCCGGACGCGCCCAAGCCACAGCCGAAACCGAAGGAACCCGCGCCAAAACCGGAAAAAATCGAAGCCCCGAAGCCAAAAGAAGCGCCGGAACCGGTCCCTTATCGTGAGCCCGAACCCGAAGAAAAAACCCGTTGGCTGCCGATCATTGCGATGTTGCTCATCACTATTTTATTGCTGGTAGCCGTCATCTTTTTTTACGGGGATAAATTTAAATCCAGCGAGGAAGTTCAGCAGCCGATTCAACCGGCGCCGCAACAGCCGGTGGAAGCGCCCAAGCGCGAGCCAACCTTTGAGACCGTCAGCGGTGTTATTGACGCTTTTGAAAAAGTTGACGCCGATATTTATCAGCTTCATATCAAAGAATCGGCGACATCGACCATACGAATCTGGGCAACCATCGGCCAAAACACAGGTTCGTTTAAATTTGACGAAAAATGTAAGGGGTCAAAGATTCGCGCTTTTGGCTCTTGGACCGGCGACGAAAAAGGCCCAAAACTCTTTGCAACGCAGATTGACCTGATTAGTCAAAAAGAGTATGAAGACGCTGTACGGGAAAAAGCCAAAGTCGCCCAGGCGCCGCGCGCGCCGGAGCTGCCCTTGCCGCAAAGTGACGTAACAGCCCAGACGCCATCAACCGCCGAGCGGCTCAAACCGGCGACAATGCCGTCTGTCCCGGCGGATACATCGTTAGCGCCCATACCAACCCCACCGACCGGAACATCGGGCAGCACAGAGACCGCAACATCTGCGCCGGGCGTTGAGTACAATCCTTATAAGCCGCCGGAAGCAACCGAGCCGATCAAGGATATCAGCAATGAGCCGCAGTTTGTTGCCTATGACGAGCCCCCCATGCCGGTCAAAAAAGTGTCCCCGGCTTATCCGGAAATTGCCCGAAAAGCCGGCTTTGAAGGCCGAGTTATCATTAATATCCTGGTAGATGTGGATGGCAAAGTCAAGAATGCCGTGGTGCTGAAAGATGTCCCGAATTCCGGTTTTGGCGAGGCCGCTGTTGCCGCAGCCAAGCAGTGGGAATTTCTGCCGGCAATCTATCAAGGCAAGCCCATCAAAGTCTGGACTTCGCAGACGTTTAAGTTTGATAAGGCGAAAAAGTAAGGAACGTCGATGAAATAACTTTTGGAATAAATGCGCCGGGTTGTGTGACCCTAAGGGTTTTGCTTTTTAACCCT
>CAYOLL010000230.1:0-8372 GCA_964404765.1 uncultured Gemmatimonadota bacterium
ACACAACCCGGCGCATTTATTCCAAAACCCAAACTTATTTTATCGACGTTCCTTAGCATTGCCCGTCAAACTTGATTTCGAGCGACAGACCTCGTTCCCAATCTCTGATTGGGAACGCAATTGCCCCGGAAACTGTTTTCCGTCTATCTTCAATTATATTAACAAGATGCGAAACAGAGTTTCGCCAGCAATTGCGTTCCCAAATAAAATTTGGGAACGAGGTTTGTACGCTAACCTTCCAAGTCCTGTCTAAAAGCGCTTCGGCTTTGCCTTCCTGCCAGTAATCTTCCAACGCAATCTGCAAATACAGCGCGAATGCTCAAAAAGTGTCGATAAAACCAAACCTTGCGGAGGTTCTAAAGGTTGTTGACTAGTGCAACGCGGCAGAAGTCCTTACGGGGTTATTTCGCGGCGCGACCTTTAGCGCGGAATGCTTTCCGGGCTACTCCGGCGTTAGCTTTGAACAGCTTGCGAGGAAAAACATTCCGCGCTACAAAAAATCCGTAAAGACATCCGCCGACCTGCAAAAAGTTTTTACACAGCAAGCGGCAAAGCCGTATTCTAACCGCGATAGCGGTTGCCTGTTTATAGCAATCCGTACCTAAAATACCGCCCACCAAACCGCGTAGCGGTTGCATGTTCGTTGGAATGATATACCGCCAGTGAAAATTGAACCGATATTGCGGTGGGATTTCGATCTATAAACAGGGAACCGCTACGCGGTTTTAAAAATGTCTATCAAATTATGAATTGGATCGCGTGTAAAAACTTTTTACATATCACGTACTATTCATTCATTCGGAGGATTTACGATGCGTTATCTCAAAAATGCCTGTCTAACCATATCTGTCTGGTTGATTCTGTTTCCAACTGCCTGCCAAAATCCGGAGGCGGAGAAAGATACGGTTTTTAATCTTAAACCGGCTTTTCCGGCCTTGACATTTGAAAAACCAGTTGATTTGCAAGCCACGCCGGATCAAACCAATCGGCTGTTTGTTGTTGAACAAGACGGGCGGATCTATTCTTTTGGCAATCAATCGAATGTGGCCATTAAAACGCTGTTTTTGGATATTAGCGCCCGCGTTCGGACCGAACATAACGAAGAAGGTTTGCTTGGACTGGCTTTTCACCCGGATTTCGCCAAAAATGGCGCTTTCTTTGTCAACTATACGGCCTCAAACCCGCGCCGAACGGTCGTCTCACGCTTTCGAACCACAGATGCCGGCCATTTGTTAGCTGACCCGGCGACGGAAGATGTGATTATTCATATTGAACAGCCCTATGGCAATCACAATGGCGGCCAAATCGCCTTTGGCCCGGATGGCTATCTCTATATTGGTATGGGCGATGGCGGCTCGGCCAATGATCCGCACGGTCATGGTCAAAATCTTAAAACGTTGTTGGGTGACTTGTTGCGGCTCGATATTAATCGGCGCGATGGCGGCAATAACTATGCGATTCCGTCGGACAATCCCTATGTCAATCACAGCAACGGCGCTCGACCGGAAATATTTGCGTCGGGTTTGCGGAATCCCTGGCGTTTCAGCTTTGATAAAGCAACCGGCCGATTGTGGGTTGGCGATGTCGGTCAGAATACAATTGAAGAAATTAATATTATCGACAAAGGCAATAATTGCGGCTGGAATATCATGGAAGGTTCGCGCTGTTTCACGCCGGCAAGTGGCTGTAATCAGGCCGGACTGACCTTGCCGGTTTTCGAATACGATCACACGGAAGGTCAGTCGGTTACCGGCGGCTATGTCTATCACGGCAAGGCAATGCCGAATTTTGTCGGCTATTATTTTTTTGGCGATTTCGGCAGCGGCAAACTTTGGGCCATCCAAGTGGATCCGGAGCGTAAAGTCAAAAATCATTTTACTACTGACACCCACAAAAATATTTCTACTTATGGAGTTGATAGCGCCGGCGAGCTCTATTTGTGCGATTATTACGCTGGAAAAATCTATCGGCTGACGGAATAGCACATTTTATAAAGCTTACTCCGATCCAAGCGACAAATTTGGCATGTTGTCACTCTAAGGGTTTGTCTTTCAACCCTTAGGGTTTTCCCGTCAGTTGCGCCAAACCCTAAGGGTTAAAAAGCAAAACCCTTAGGGTTTTTCTAAAGCTTGCCGGACTCCAAGTGCCGGAAACACACCCTTACCGTCTTGAAATTTTTGCTTAAAAAAATGCGCCCAGACTGCACTCGACCTGCCAATAATCGGACAAACCACGCCGTTGAATATGCGTCGCAAACCCAGTCAGTTGCAGTCGTTGGGTCAGATAGTTGGCGCGTATACCAAAGCTTTCCTGATGCCGTCTGCTAACAGGTTTCCACTTTTGCGCGACGCGAGTGCGCAGCTTTGTTTCTTGAAAAATGTAGGACGGGGTGAGTTCCAGCGCGCCAAAAAGCAGGTATTTCACCTCGACGGAAGCAATATTCAAAAGCTGGCTGCGAGCGGGCTGGTAGAGTCGTTTGCCCCGCTCCGGATTGTAGCGAAAGCCACCCTGATCTTGCGGTTCATAACGGTAGGTCAGCCTGGGCAGCAACCATGACCTGAGCGGAATTTCAACGGTTGAGATCGCGCCAAACCAGCGAACTAAACGATCATCTGTGTTCAAGCCGACAAAATCATAGATCATATAGTTGGCAATCGCTTCAAAACGCTGCGTGATGCGCCAGTGATTGATCGGCAAGTAAGCAATTTCCGGTTGAAGCGTATACGTGGTGGAGCGGTGGTTATTGGCCGAAAGAAAACGGGATAAACTGATTAAATGGGTCTCACTTATGCCGCTTTGCAATGTCAGGCGCAGTGTCTGCCGAATGTAGTGCGCCCATTGACCGGAAAGCGCCCGACTCAGGACATCCCGATCAATCCGGGCGTTGATTTCAGGATAGCTGTGTTGCACTAAATCCAGGCTGCCGCGAATTTCCAGCGTATCCTGCCGCGTCAGAAACCAGCGGCTTTTGATGGCCAGCGTGGTCTGATCAATCGTGGCATCGTTAAGGGATGAGCGGTCATAGTCGCGCAGACTCCAGCTCCGGCTAAACGACAAGTCCAGCGCCTCATGACCCGCCCAACGATAGCGCAAATCCGCAGCGGCTTCGTATTGACGCCGCCGCACATCGTTTCGATCCGGATTGGGCGCCTGCCGCAGGCTGTCATAATTAACCCGGCTAAGAACAAAACGACCGCGCGCTTCATAGATAAAATCATCTGAAATTTTGCCGCTTATCGTGAGTTGGTGTTGCGCTTCAATGGTCTCGCGGCGCTCCAGACCGATAACGCCGGGATAGTCGTAAATCTCACGTCCGTGCGAAAAATTCCAGTTCATGTCCGGCCGCCAGCCATGACCCGCCGCTACTGTAACCCGGCCGGAAAGATTATCTCGCTCCTGCCGGCGGATTTCGCGGAAACTGCGCTGCATTTGAACATCAAGCTGCGCCTCAACGGTCTCGCGCCAGGTGAGGTCCGAAAGCGCCCGCAGCCGCAAGCCAAGCCCATTATCCGCCGCCTGAACCGTATCATCCGGACGATCATAATAATCGGCATCATAACCGACTTCACCCTCTACCGTCAGGCGACGCAAGGGTTGGTAGATCAGCACAGCGGCAGCATTTCTGCGCGAGGTCGTCGCCCGATACGCCGGAGCTTGTTGGCCGGACAGCCGTTTATCCGTCAGATAACTGCCGTTAAGCTTGAATAGAACGCGCAAGCTGTCCCGCCAGGAATAGCCAAGTTGCCAATCCAAATAAATACGGTTTTCCTGACGGCGCAAAGTCGTATTATAACGCGCTTCATGACGATGATCGGCGGTCAGCAAAACCTTTTGGTTCAACAGAAATGCCCGCCGAAACGATTGCGCAAAAGCGTTTTCATCACGATCATGGCTGTACGACGCCTGATAAACCGGACTTTCCGCCAACTGCCCCCATGCGCGAAGCGGCGTGCCGATGAAGCAGCCAAGCAACAAGCCTATTTGTAGTAAGGAGTAGTTTTTACGCACATCCAACCGCTTTAAATTTAAAATGTATGCCGCGATAAGCCGCAACTGTAGCGCGAATCGCCCTATTCGCGCGGGGGTGCGATTTAGGCAAATCGCACTACATTTTCTCGACAGCTTCGCGCACAATGCAAATGTTTGGGGATAGTTTTTTTATGAATTTGGAAGATATACATTGAGCCTGATTTCCGCAATGGTTGGACGCACGCCGTTTTTTGTAATTGACATTGCCGCCCGGATCATGTTAGACTGTAATTTACCTTTGCTTAGGAATGAGATGAGTCCACTCTAAAAAGCTATTGAACCACGAAATACTCGAAATACACGAAATCATAACATGCTGAAAATAATAATGTTATGCGTTTTCATTTTTCGTGTATTTAGTGTATTTCGTGGTTTTTAGAGTGAACTCATGAGATTCAAAAAAAAAACTTCCCACTCTTTACGGAAAACAATGTCATACGAATATCTTATCGCCCATCGTCACTTACGCTCCCGGCGCCGACGCGGTTTTGTGTCTACCATTGCCATTCTTTCTACGGTGGGCGTGGCAATCGGCGTGGCGTCTCTATTTGTGGTGATCGGGGTGATGACCGGTTTTATCGCCGGTTATAAGGACATTATTCTCAGCACAAATGCCCATATTTACGTTTTCAGCTCCTTTGATCGCGGGATCACGGAGGCCGACACATTGATTCATACCCTCAAGGCCATTCCGGAAATTAAAACCGCCAGCAAATTTGTCTACGCTGAAGCCATTATTTCGCACAAAAAACAAATGGACGGCATTATTGTGCGCGGGGTAGATTTTACGCAAGCCGACCGGCTGGCCGATTTAACCGCTAAAATCCGGCGTGGCCAAGCCAACCTGACGCCAATCGAAGTAGAAGGGCAGGGTGCGCTGCCGCCCGTCTTTATCGGCAAAGTGATTGCCGATAAAGTAAAAGCCGAAGTTGGCGATGTCATTAAACTGGCCCATCCCGACGCCAACCAGCGGCAGCAATTAGCCGGCATGACGGTCAAAAAATTTCGGGTAGCCGGGATTATTGATCTGGGAATGTACGAATATAACGCCACGATCGTCTACTTGAATCTGCCGGACGCGCAATCCTTCTTTAAATTGGGCGACGATGTGACCGGCATAGAATTGCGTGTCCTGAATCCGGATCGCGCAGTCGCAGTCAGCGACCGAATTCGCCTCGAACTTGAAATGCCATATCGCACCACTAATTGGATTCATCTCAACGCGAATTTATTCGCGGCGCTGCGGTTTCAAAAAATTATGCTGGGCATTATTTTAACGCTGATTGTGCTGGTGGCCGCCTTCAACATTATCAGCACCATGATTATGATTGTGCTGGAAAAACGGCGCGAAATCGGTGTGCTTAAAGCGATGGGCGCAAAAAACAATAGCATTATGAAGATTTTCATGGCTGAGGGCACTTTAATCGGCGCGGTCGGCACATTGGCCGGCGTTATGATCGGCGGGACTTTGCTGTGGTTGATCGGCCATTATCCAATAATCAAACTGCCGGTGCAGATTTATCAGTTTGAAACGCTGCCAGTATCCATTGCCGTCTGGGACATGGCCCTGATTGTCGGCGCCACGTTGCTGATCAGTTTTCTGGCCACCCTATATCCGGCCTGGCGCGCGGCCAATCTGATGCCGGTCGACGCCATCCGTTATGAATAAGAGGGAATAGAACGCAGATGCTCACCCAACTCCTTTATTATGGTGTGTTTTTTGCCTGTCTTTTTTGGTGGGCGATGTACGTCAAAATCGCTTATAGCATCTATCGGATCAAAAACTTGACCTGGTCGCCGCTGCCACAAGCGTGGCCAACGCTCAGCGTGATTATTCCGGCCTGCAACGAAGCCGATACCATCCGTCCGGCGCTGGAGCGCTGGCTGCAACAGGATTATCCGAATCTTACCCTGTATGTCGTCAACGACCGCTCCAGCGACGCTACCGGCCAGATTGTGGATGAGCTGGCAAGAACTGCGCCGGCGCACGGCCCGCAAATCCGCCCCATCCACATCAATAATTTGCCGGATGGTTGGCTGGGCAAAGTCCACGCGCTGCACACGGCTTTGGCCCATGTTGGCAGCGATTGGGTCTTGTTTACCGACGCCGATGTCCATTTTGAGCCACAAACGTTGCGGAAGACAATCGCCTACTGCCGACAGGAGCAACTGGATCATTTGGCCATGATGCCTTATATGATCGCCGACGGCTTTTGGCTTACGGTTGCCATTACTGCTTTTGGCGCATTCTTTTTGGAAGGCGTGCGCGTCCATGCCGCCGATAATCCAAAATCGACCGCTTATGCCGGCGTGGGCGCTTTTAACCTGATCAAAAAAGCGGCGTTTGATCGAACACCCGGTCTTGACTGGCTAAAAATGGAAATTGTTGACGATGTGGGCGTTGGACTGCTAATGAAGCAAGCCGGCGCGCGCAGCCGGTTTGTATTGGGACTTGATGATGCAACCATCAACTGGTATCCCACGCTGACCGCCATGATGAAGGGTTTGGAAAAAAACACTTTTGGCGCGGCAACCCGCTACCGTTTCGATTTTTTTCTGCTGCTTATCATAGTGTACAGCTTATTGCTGACCGGGCCGTTTGTTGCTTTTTTCCTGCCGTTTCCTTTTTGGCTGCTGGGCTTGCTGACTTTCGGGCTGATGAGTCTGGCCGGAATTTTTGTTGCCCGCAAAACGCGGCGGCCGTTTCTCTCGTTTATCTGCTTTCCCATTGGGCAAGCCATAATGGGACTCATTCTGGTTAAATCCGGCTACGCCTGCTGGAAGAATAAGGGCGTCATCTGGCGCGGCACCCGCTATCCGCTGGAATGGCTTCGCGCCGGCCAAAGAGTGAAGTTTTAACCGCTTAAACGATCAGTAGTCACTTAAAAGGTAACTTCTCAAAAAATGTTGGTAACATCAAACCTTGCGAAGGTTAAACTTGTTGCGGAAGTCAATACTTTCAAGGTTTTCAAAAACTTATAGGCGGGAACCTTCGCAAGGTTAGCCTACGGTTATTGAGAAGTTACCTTAAAAGCATCCATCCTTTAATTTGGATTCAACCATGAACGATTCAACCGTCTATGTGGCCATGAGCGGCGGCGTCGATAGCTGTGTGGCGGCGGCCTTGCTGCATGAACAGGGCTTTCTGTGTGTAGGCGTCACGCTCAAGACATTTTGCTACAGCCAGAACATGACGAATGAGCGTAGCTGCTGCTCGCTGGAAGCCATCCAGGATGCGCGGGTCGTGTGTCAGAAGCTGGGGATTCGCCATTATGTGATGGATGTGTCCGACTTTTTCGGCGAAAAAGTGGTTGATAAATTCGTCAGCGAGTATCTGAGCGGACGAACGCCCAACCCCTGCGTCGAGTGCAATCGCCACGTCAAGTTCGAGCATCTGATGACCAAAGTGGCCGCCCTGGATAGCGACCGCGTGGCTACCGGTCACTACGCCCGGATTGCGCCAAAAGGTCAGCGCTTCGGCTTGCAGCGCGGGCTGGATCGCGATAAAGATCAATCCTACTTTTTATGGGGTTTGAGCCAGCGCGAGTTAAGCCGGACGCTGTTCCCGGTCGGGCATATTTCCAAAGCCGAGACGCGCAGCATTGCTGTCGATTTGGGAATGCGCGTCGCCCATAAGCCGGAAAGCCAGGAAATCTGCTTTGTGCCGGATAATGACTATGCCGGTTTTGTGCAGCGGCGGGTCGGCAATCAGGTTCAACCGGGGCCGATCTTCAATCTGGCCGGCGAAACAGTCGGTGAGCACAAGGGCCTGGCTTATTATACCATCGGTCAGCGGCGCGGCCTGGGCCTGGCCATGAACAAGCCCATTTATGTGGCGCAATTGGATGTGAAGCGCAACGCCGTCATCATTGCCGAGGATACCGATCTGTTCAAATCCACCTTTCGCGCGGCGGAAATGAACTGGCTCAGCATCGATCCGCCGACCGAACCGATTCCGGCCATGGCCCAGATTCGTTATCGCCACCACGCCCAACCCGGAATGTTGACCGTCTTACCCAGCGGGGCCATCGAGTTTACGTTTAACGAGCCGCAGCGGGCTATTACTCCGGGCCAATCGGCCGTCTTTTACGATGAAACCGACCAATGGACGCTGGCCGGCGGTGTGATTGAAGCTGTTTTTTAAATAGCTGACCATGCGGAGCCTGGCAAGATTTGGTTATATACGCTCAACGGGCACAAGGTTTTGCCACAAAGGCACGAAGATTACGAAGAAAACCAAACTTTTCGTGTATTTTGTGTATTTCGTGGTGAATAATTCAGGCTCATAGTCCCTATCCGCGAGAATCTTAACCGCAGCGTTGCGCAAAGTATGACGCAGAGTT
>CAYOLL010000231.1:0-8372 GCA_964404765.1 uncultured Gemmatimonadota bacterium
TTTAGCTTGACTTTCACCGGAATAACTCTGCGGTTAAAAATTGCGGTTTACCGCGTGATGATTTACAATCTAAAATTAAATATAAAATTACGCTACAAATGATTTGGCCTCTGCAGCTACAAAAGCCCTCCCGGCTTGACAAGCAGACGGGTTTTTGTTATTTTGGCGCATTTCATACTTCGTATGAATCATACTGCTGGAGGAATCATGTCAATCATCTGGACTGAAGCAAAGATATATACCGATATTAAATATCACAAAGCCGAAGGCATCGCCAAAATTACCATTAACCGCCCGGAAGTGCGCAACGCCTTTCGTCCGCAAACCGTGTTTGAGATGGAGCAGGCCCTGGCCGACGCCCGCTACGACGCTGACATCGGGGTGATTATCCTGACCGGCGAAGGCGAAAAAGCATTCTGCTCCGGCGGCGATCAGCGCATTCGCGGCGAGGCCGGCTACAAGGATGGCAGCGGCACACAGCATCTCAATGTACTGGACTTTCAACGCCAGATTCGCACTTGCCCCAAGCCGATCATCGCTATGGTGGCCGGTTATGCCATTGGCGGCGGGCACATTCTGCATTTAATGTGCGATCTGACGATTGCAGCCGACAACGCCGTTTTTGGTCAAACCGGGCCAAAAGTCGGTTCTTTTGACGGCGGTTTTGGCGCCAGCTACATGGCGCGGATTATCGGGCAGAAGAAGGCGCGCGAAATCTGGTTTTTGTGCCGCCAATATAATGCGCAGCAAGCGTTAGACATGGGTCTGGTCAACACGGTTGTGCCGTACGAACGGCTGGAAGAGGAAACCGTGCAATGGTGCCGGGAGATTTTGGCCAACTCGCCGATGGCAATCCGCTGCCTGAAAGCCGCGCTGAATGCCGATTGCGACGGGCAGGCCGGGTTGCAGGAATTGGCCGGCAACGCGACGCTGATGTTCTATATGACGGAGGAAGGCCAGGAAGGCCGCAACGCTTTTTTGGAGAAGCGCAAGCCGGATTTTGCTAAGTTCAAGCGTCGCCCGTGAGCATAAACCGTAGTTTACAGCAAAGCCGAAAGACGCCTTGATTTTGTGTAACTACTGCTACACGGCGTAAGTTCGTGCGAACTTTTTTGACGATCAAAACCTGACGGGTTTCCAAAACCCGTCAGGTTTGAGTTCACAAACTTATGCCGAACAGCACTACTCAAGTAGTGGGGATTTTTTTGGCATCGCGCTATCCGCGTTCTATTTTTTTTGAATGGATAATGAATGAATTCATCACGACAAGCCGATTTTTTCAAGCACATAGACGAGCTGATTATCCGGCATGATTATGCGGAGGGCGTGGCCGAATTGCGGACATTCCTGGCCCAGGCCGATTCACAAAGCAGCGAGGCCGGACGAGCCTGCAAGCTGCTGGCTTTTTGCCATCGGCGGCGGCAGGAGTATCCGGCTGCGCACGAGGCAATAGACCGGGCTATTGCTATGTATGAAGCGCAGTCGTCGCGTTTGGATTTGGCCATTAGTCTACAGAACAAGGCCGCCATTTATTATGTGGAACGCGAACTGGATCGCGCCATCGAAACCAATCAGCAGGTGATCCATCTTTTTGCGCAATTGCAGAAAGATGAAACCGTTCCGGCACAACAGGAACACTTGCAGTTAAAAATGGCTGAACTGGCGGTGTTTAGCGCTTTTTTGTGCGCGGAAACCCGCCGCTTCAATGAAGCCGAGAATCAGTTAAACGCTGCCCTGGCTGTCCTGTCACCGGCCAATCCCAATTATTGTGTGGCGCTGCTTGAACTGGCGATTATCAATTTTGAACTCAACCCGGACTACAATTTAGCGCAAGAAGCTGTTGATAAGGCCATCCGGACCGCCAGGCGGCACAGCCCGGACCGACTGGCCGAAGCCTATCAGGTCAAAGGCCGGCTGCATCTCAAGCAGAATCATTTCCGTCGCGCCTTGCCTTGGTTTGACAAGGCCGCCGGCTTGCCGATGACCGCCGGTTTTCAAATCAACCTCAAGCTGAATCGGGCCCAATGTTTGCAAGCCCTGGGTGAATTGACCGAAGCGGAAACACTGCTGAACGCGGTAATCGCCTGGGAACAAGCGCATCCGGCGCCGTGGCTGGCTGCCGAAGCCCATTTTGAACTGGCGCGTCTGTATCAACAGCGACACGAGCGCGAGTTGGCGACGGCTGCGTTTACAGCGTCCATCGCCGGCGTAGAGGATCTACAGGCCATGCTGATTCGGCACGGTGAGATTCGTTCCGGCTATGCGGGCGGCTTTTTGCCGTTGTACGAGGCCTTTATTTTGTATTGCTTGCAGGAGCTGAAGAATCCGACGCTGGCGCTGGAATATGTGGAGCGGGCGCGTTCTCGTCTGCTGGTGGATTTGTTGCTCAATCGGCTGCGGCTGTTGCCGATTGACCGGGCCGAATATGAGCGTTTGGCGCAAGAAATCAGCAAGCTCAGCGAAGAATTGGCCTCGCCAACGGTGGCGGATGAGCCGCCTTCCGGGCAGCGTTTTGTGCGTCTGCAACAATTGCGCCGGGAGCGGGACGAGCGCGAGCGTCACATCGAGACGGTGTTGCAACGCTTTCAACTGGCGGGTTCGACGCGACAGTCTGAGCCAGGGGCGTTTATTGAGGTAGCCGATTTGCAGCGCGATTTGACCGGATCACTGGTGGAATATTTTGTAGCGGAAGGCCGACTGTTCGCCCTGGTGGTGGACACGGACAGCTGCACCCATTTTGCCCTGGGCGACTATGACGAAGTCAAAGTCTCGCTGGCGGCTCTGCGGCGGGACGTGACCCAGATTCCGGACACAACGGACGCCGGAGAAATCCGACGACGCAAAATCGCCCGGCACTTGCAGCAGCTTGGAGCGGTGCTGACAGAACCGTTGCGCCGGCGGCTGCGCTCGCCGGTGACGATTGTGCCTTACGATGAGTTGCATTTTCTGCCATTTCACGCCCTGGGCGCAGACAATGCATTGGGCGACGTGTTCAGCATCTGCTATGCGCCGAGTAGTAAAGTTTATCAGGTGTGCCGGGAACGAGCGCGGCGGTTTTCGCCCCGGCGCTATCAAGCCGTATTGGTCGGCGTCGCCGATGCGGGGATTCCGCAGGTAGCGCGGGAAATTGCCGCGCTGGAAAAGCTGTTCGCGCGGGTGATTGTCTTGACCAACGCTGAGGCCACGCGGGAAAATGTGCTGCGCTACGCGGGAGAATGCGACTATCTGCATATTTCGGCCCACGCCTGGTTTCGGGCCGATCGGGCCATGCTGTCGGCCATCCAACTATACAACGGATTGCTGACGGCCGCCGATGTCTTTCAAATGCAATTGAACTGCCGTTTGGTGACCTTGAGCGCGTGCGAAACGGCCCGGCATCAGGTCTTAACCGGCGATGAGTTGGTCGGCCTGACGCGCGGCTTTCTGCACGCCGGGGCCGCGGCGCTGCTGATGAGTTTGTGGCGTGTGGATGATGTTGCCGCCGCCCGCCTGATGCCGATCTTTTATCGTCATTTACTGGCCGGACAAACGCCGGATGAAGCGCTGCGGCAAGCTCAGCGCGAATTGCGGACGACGCAGCCGGATGCCTACTATTGGGCGCCGTTTGTGGTGATGGGGGCGTAGTATCCTCAAATAGAATAAGCGGTTATAGCTTCTTTCTTATATTGAGTTCATGTCAAAATAAGTCGGTAGTGCTTGATGGCATAAGTACACTGTAAATTAAGTTTTTATATCTCACGCGAAGGCGCAAAGACGCCAAGAAATGCGAAAAGTCTATTTTTCTTTGCGCCTTGGCGACTTTGCGTGAGACCAGAAAGAATTTAATTTACGATGTAATAAGTTCGAGTGAACTCAGACCTAATAGGTTTTCAAAACCTATTAGGTCTGGCCTGTGCGAAAAAGTTCATACGAATTTAGGCCGCGTAGCAGTAGGGAGTTCCGCCGCGTAGCAGTAGCAGTAGTATAGACAAATTATTATTCCGACACATACAGCCGCTGGATACGCGGGCTGAGTGTGCATAGAATCTCATAGGGAATCGTGTCGATTAATGCCGCCACATCTTCCAGCCGGATTTCGTCGCCGTTATATTCACCAAAAATCAGCGCCGGATCGCCAACCTGCGCCTGCGGAATGTCGGTTACATCCACCAGCGTAAAATCCATACAGATCGTGCCCGTTATCGGCGCACATTGGCCGTGAATTTTGACATAGCCTTTATTGGTTAAAGCCCGGCGCAAGCCGTCGTGATAGCCAATAGCCAGGATGGCGATGCGGCTGGGGCGCTGCGTATAAAAACGCCGACCATAGCTGAGCGGCACACCGGCTGGATACTCCTTTATTTCGGCAATCCGCGACACCAGGGCTACGGCGCAGGTTAACCGCACCGCTTGCCGAACCGCCTCCGACGGGTAGACGCCAAATGCGCCCAACCCTATCCGCACCAAGTTGTAATGTGAATTAGCAAGACGATTTAAACCGGACGTGGCTGCGGCATGTTTAAGCGGCGGATCGATGCCCAACTGTTGCAGCGCCGCAATCACAGTATTAAACTGATCCAACTGGGTCTGGCTAAAGCTATCCGCCGCCGGATCGTCCGCTGACGAAAAATGGGTCATCAAGCCCTGTAATTCCAGCATCGGCAACGTACAAATATACTGTGCCAACGGTACGGCCTGCGCTGGTAAAACGCCAAAGCGGCCCATGCCGGTGTCTACTTTCAAATGCACTTTCACCGGACGTCCGACCGTTTGCGCGGCTTCGGACAAAGCTTGCGCCACATCAGCCCGATCCACGACGGAGATCAGATCCAGCCGGGCACAGTCGTAAGCGTCTTCGCGGCGCACCATGTTGACCAGAATCGGATCCGTCAGCCCGCCATAGCGCAGCTCAATCGCCTCGGAAGTATATGCCACCCCGAAATAGTCCACCACCCGCTCATTGGACAGATAACGCGCAACCTGAGCGGCATCTGCCCCATAGCCCAACGCTTTAATCATCACCAAAATTTTAACATCATCGGCCAACAACTCCTTCATCGCAATAATATTGCTTTTGATACGCGCCAGCCGGATGTAATAGACGGAATTGCTCAGGCGCGTCTTAAAGCGCTGCACCATGCGCTCAAAATGACTGTGCCGCGGGCCTTTGATGACAATGACATCGTTGGCCCCGGCCAATTGCTCAATATGCGCTTCCGCTTCGTCAATGTTACGGCAACGCACGGTCTGCGCTGTCGGCAGCAGGTTCTGAAAAGTGGCGGCTGTTTCGGCAGCCGGCTCGCCGACGGTGAGCAGCACGCTGACATTTTGACGGCAAGCTTCCTCACCGACAATGCGATGCTCATACGCGCCGGCGTCGCCTAACTCGGCCATTCCGCCAAAAACAAATATTTTACGTTGATTGGGATAGCGGGTCAGCGCCCGCAAGCAGGCGTGTACCGAAACAGGATCGGAGTTGTAAGTATCGTTGATGAAGACGGCGCCGGAATGGGATTTCCAGATCTCAAGGCGATTGAGCGGCGGATTAAATTGGGCAAGCGCCTGACGAATCGCAGGCGCAGGCGCCCCCAACAAATGCGCGGCGCTGACAGCCATCAGCAGTGTGTCGGCGATTTCACGCCAGGAAATATCAATATTGAGTGGAATTTCGCTTGTGAAAGAAGCGCCCGGGCCCGAGGGAAAAGCCAGGCGCAACTGCGAGCGGTTAGGACCGGCGCTCTGCCAGTCCAATAAGCGCGGCAACTCCGGGGCATGATTTAAGCGGTAAATCTGGGGAAGATTTTTGACCGCGCCAGACACCTCGGACAACATTTCGTCAAACGGTAAAATCAGCCAACCTTCCGGAGGCAGCTCGGCAAACAGCTTGAGCTTTTCCACCGCAATTTTCTTGCGCGAACCAAAACCCTGAAAATGCGCCGCGCCAATATTGGTGAGAATGCCGAAATCCGGGCGAATCATGCGCTGCAAGTATTCCATTTCGCCAATTTGGGAAATGCCGGCTTCGATGACGGCAATATCGGTTTCGGGATCGAGCTGCAGCAAGGCCAGCGCCACGCCAACCTGACTGTTGTAACTGCCCGGACTACCGTAAACGCGAAAGTTCTGATTAAGCAGCGCGACTAAACAATCTTTGGCAATGGTTTTACCGTTACTGCCGGTAATCGCAATAACCCTTGCCCGGCAGCGCTGGCGGTGATAAGCGGCCAATGTCTGTAAAGCGCGTAAGGTACTATCGACGTGAATGATGGCAAAATTCGGAGGCGGGTTCTCAAAAGCTTGTTCGACCAGGGCGCCGCGCGCGCCGCGCCGCATGGCCTCAGCTACAAAAATGTGCGCATCGTAATTCGCGCCACGCAAAGCCACAAAAAGGGCGCCATCCCCAAAGCTATGGCGAGTATCGGTCTCGACGTGCTGAATCAAGCTGTCGTCTCGCCCGGTTAAAAGCCGGCCATGCACAATCTCGGCGATTTGATGGAGGGATAGGTTTAGCATGTAGTCGTCAATGGGTGGCAGCCTGTCGTCGATAGTTGGCGGTAGTTTGCTATCGGTCTGCAACAGCCCAGACAGCCGCTTGTGCTTCAAAATGCGCTTTGGGGGTCATAAAATGATATTTGGATAAGTCCGCACGATATCTTCGTACTCATGAGCGATTTCATCCCAGCTGCGACTGGCGGTGACAATCGCCACATCTAAAGACTTGAGCCGGCCCAGCGCCTGATTGTACTGCGCCAGCCGGTCACCCAACTGCAATTGTTGCGGTAAACCAACGCTGATCGTGGCGACAAAGGCTAAAATCGCGGCAACCAAACAGGACATTTTCCACCCGGTCGGCCCTTCGCCGACAACCGGCCCATGCGCAGCCGTAATACCGGTGACCAGCGTCGTCGCGGCAGAAGACAGCAGGCCAAAGACAATTGCAAATGTGTTGATCCGACGCAGCCGATCTACTTCCGCACGGGTTTTTTGGAGACTCTCCGCAATTTTTTGAGCGAGCAAAGTCTGGTCGATTTGAGCGGCCACCGAGTATTCAGCCTTTACAGTTTAACCCGCGCGCTCAACAAAACGCGACGGCTTTCCTGTCGATAATCAAACGGGTAGTTGAAGTTTTTGATCAGCACGTTTTTGTCCGAATCGAACAGATTGGTCAGCGCCAATTCCAGGCTTAGATAGGACGTGAGATGATAGGTGGCGTTGGCATCCAGCGTTAGCCAGGCGTCCACTTGCGGCTCACGCAGTCCGGAATATTCGTGATCAGCCGGGTAATCGCTCGCGCGGCGTTTTGCTTCGCCTTGATAATGGCCAAGCAGCGAAGCGGTATACTTAGGCTGTTTATAGGTTGCGCCAAAGTTCAGCGTCAAAGCCGGGGCCCAGGTCAATTCATCATCATCTTCGGTAATGGTTTCATCCAGAATTTTCTCATCCAATCGTTTAGCCAGGGCCAGATTCACAAAGCCGGAATAATCTTCTTTATTGACCAGTAACTCCGTCTCTACCCCGGCGGTGGTCAACGTATAAATGTTGGTGCTCAAATTAAAGTTCGATACGCTGTAGGCAATTTGATTTTCAAACTTGGTGTGATAAAAATTGATGCGCCAATTCAAACCGCGCTTAATGATCCAATCACCGGCCAGTTCAAAGGTGGTGATCTTTTCCGGCTTGAGCTGCCGCAGATTGGAGCCTAACGACCAGGTGTTGCGGCCAAACAATTCCGACGGGGCCGGCGCACGGAAGGCCTTGCCGGCCAAAGCCTTGACACTAAAATTTTGATTAACCAAATAGACCAAACCCAACCGCGGACTAATCTGCTCAAAAACTTTATCTTCGGTCGGATAATCTTGCCCTTCGGTAACATCGGCGTCAAGCGCGTTAAAATTGAAGAACTGCCGGTCGTAGCGCACGCCCAACGTCGCCGAAAGATGCTTGCCGAACGTCTTGCCCGAGGCAAATTGGCCGAACAGACCCACATTATACACCGGCTCATCTTTAATCCAGGCCAGATACGGCCCCAAATCCTGCATCAAATTATCGGCAATAGGCTCGGCCGTCGTCAAATCCACATTGCTGTAATGCTCTTCATCGCCGTTGTAGAAAAATACGGTTGTTTCGACGCCGCCTAGGATGGAAGCGTCTTTGGGCATGGTATAGCTCCATTGGGCACGGGCAAACAGGTCCTCGGTATCGGTTTTGAGATATTCCCAGACGCCGGCCGGATAGTAAGCGTACGCGCCGTCAACCGCCAGACGCATGTTCCAGTCGATGTTGTGGCGTTGATAACGGGTCGTATATTCGTGGGACAGTTTACCGCTGGTTTTTTTATAGCTAAGGAATGCCATTTAAATAACTTCCCGATTTTAGGTTGCAGTAGGTATTGC
>CAYOLL010000232.1:0-8302 GCA_964404765.1 uncultured Gemmatimonadota bacterium
ACTCGCGGGGGTAGGCGGTTTGGGCATTCTGACAGTATAAGTCCAGCAACATCATCTGTTCCCACAGCGCGGTACGAATCTGATGAGACATGGCAATTTCGATCTTTTCCACTTCGTAGCCGGTTTCGTAAATCGGCCCCACATAGCGCTTCAAGGTATCCTTGACTTGCTTGACGGCATCTTCGATGGTGTTGCGCGTCATGTCCGGTTCGGCGGTGTAGGAAAAACTGATTTTGCCGCCGTATAGACCGCGCATCTCGCTCAGGTCGGCGGCGTCAATTTGCATCCGATTCAAACCGCGTCCCGGCACGACGAACAGCGGGAACAAATGGCCACGTTCCATGGCCCACACCAACACCAGAGTCAGGTTATCGCTGAATTGCAGCAACGGATTGGTAGAGTCGGTTTGATCCACAATTTGCAAGGCCCGACGAAAAACGTCCCATTGATTTTGCGGCAACGAGGAATCATCTTTCAGACGGTAGGAATCCAGTTTGGGCGGGCGTTTTAGCAAATTATAATGGCCGTACAAGCGCGTATGCCGTTCGGGATAGTCGGCCACGCTGAATTGGTTGCCGGTGCAATCAACGGAAAAGGTGTCCAGATAAATGTCTTTACCGCGACCGGCGCTTTCCCAAAAATCGTCAGCGTGGGCGCACATTTGGGTCAGAAATTGGCTGGTGGGAATGATTTTTTGCAGATGAGCCAGCATGGCCAGCGAACTGATGCCGGTTTGAAGCTGATCTTCCATATTCAAGCGGAAAACCATAAATGGCGATTGGAACGGCAGCAGTACGGCGTTGGTGAAAAGTTTGAGGAAGAAATCCAACAGGGGGCCGATTTTTTGGCGCGGTTCCGTTGTCACGCCCAGTTGATTGAAACGCTCCTCGACGGCGAAGCGTTCGATCAATTGCATGGCATTAGAAAGCCGAGCTAAATAGTAACTGTTAAACAGGGCGACGCTCTTTTCGATGGCGGTCTGTGGCCCGCTGACGACCAGGGCATATTGTCCGGCATCGGCCGGATTTAGACGATAAATCCGTTGTATGACCGGATAATTTCGCTGATCCAGACGCAGCGCGGCTTCGACGCGGGCAAAGCGGGCGATATCAAAAAGCGGCATGTCCGGGGCGAGTAAACGGTTTTTCTCGAACGCATCATCAGGCGGCAACTCCGATAGCAGGTCTTCCAAAGGCCCGGTCTGCATCTGCGCATCGGCGCAGGCTGCGGCGAAGGGATAGTAATATTCGGGGAAGTATTCCTGCTGCCGCAGAATGTAAATCACATCCGCGCCCGTGTCGTCCAAAAAACGGTGCAGAATCAGGTTAAGGTTGTTGAAGGTGTAAGATTCGTTAATGGTGTTCATGGCGTCATGCCCTTACGTTAAATTGTGAAAGATGTGAACGCCATCAATAAACGCCATTACCTGCGGAATTGCAACTGTGATTTTTGCCGAGTGTTACTGAGTGTTACCGGATAAGTGAATGTGCGGAAATTATGCATTGCGGACGTAGAAATCATACTATAAAAAAAACCGTTGGACAAGCAAAGTCCAACGGGTTTTTTGTTGTACGCTCATTTTGCATGTGGTCTCTCGTTATAGATGCCCACTGCTTGGTCAAATTTCAATTGCATTTTTAATGCCAGCATTGTAGTATTTGCAGGCATGAAATGAAAAGTTACCAAAACCATATTTCATCAACAAAAGGAACTACTTATGTCCACGCAACGCATTGCCAAAATTCAACAACTGCCGGCGCAATTGGAAGCCGCTATTGCCGGGCTGAACGACGCCCAATTGGATACGCCCTACCGCGACGGCGGCTGGACGGTGCGCCAGGTCGTCCATCATCTGGCCGATTCGCACATGAACGCCTATATCCGAATGCGGCTGATCGCCACGGAAGATCGGCCGACGCTCAAGCCGTACGATCAGGATGTCTGGGCTCGTTTTTACGATGCCCAAAGTATGCCGGTAGCGCCGTCGCTGGCCATTTTGCGCGGCCTGCACGAGCGCTGGACGGACTTTTTGCAGCGCTTGTCGGCGGAAAGCTGGAGCCGGGCCGGTCATCATCCCGAACGCGGCGAAGTCACGCTGGATAGTCTGGTGACCATCTACGCCGGGCACGGGGCCAAGCACGTTGACCAAATTATGGGTCTGCGTCAGGCGAAAGGCTGGTAATCGCAACGTATGACTTTCAACAAGAAAAGTTTTGCCAGCGATAACAATTCCGGTGTGCACCCGGAGATTATGACCGCCATGGCCGCGGCCAATCAGGGCCATGTTATCGGCTATGGCGACGATCCATATACCGAACAGGCCATCGCCCAATTTAAGCGGCATTTTGGCGAGGAGTGCGCGGTTTTCTTCGTCTTTAGCGGCACCGGGGCCAACGTCCTCGGTCTGAAGGCGGTCACCCATTCCTTTCATTCTATTATCTGCGCCGAAACTTCGCACATTCAGGTGGACGAGTGCGGCGCGCCGGAAAAGTTCACTGGCTGCAAGCTGCTGCCCGTGGCCACCTCCAACGGCAAGCTGACGCCGGAGCAAATCAGGCCGCATCTGCACGGTTTCGACTTTGAGCATCACAGCCAGCCGCGGGTGATTTCCATCACCCAGGCCACGGAAATGGGCACGGTTTATACCGTCGCAGAGATGAAAGCGCTGGCCGATCTGGCTCATGCCCATCAAATGGTTTTGCATGTGGACGGGGCGCGGATTGCCAATGCCGCGGTCAGTCTGGGCCTGGATTTTCAACTGTTGACACGGGCAGCGGGCGTCGATATTCTGTCATTTGGCGGGACGAAAAACGGGTTGATGTACGGCGAAGCGGTGGTCTTTTTCAATCTTGATTTGGTGAAGGATGTCAAATATTACCGCAAGCAATCCACCCAACTTGGCTCAAAGATGCGCTTTATTTCCGCCCAATTTGAAGCCTATCTCCGCGGCGATTTATGGCAGCGCAACGCCGGCCACGCCAATCGCATGGCCCGCCTGTTGGCCGATAGTGTCCGCGACATCCCGCAGGTCAAAATCACCCAGCCGGTTGAAGCCAACGGCGTTTTTGCCATCATCCCGCGCGAAGCGATTGCGCCCTTGCAGCAGGAATATTTCTTCTATATCTGGAACGAGGTTGCGTCCGAAGTGCGCTGGATGTGCTCGTTTGACACGACGGAAGAGGATGTGGAAACTTTTGTCAAATGCTTGCGGAAGATACTGAACTCGATATAATCCCAGGATATGCCAACATGCTGCAACTACCCATCCTCACTTTTCAGGAGTTTGTTATGAGCGAATCACTGCCATTGGCAGCGATTCATGCCGCCATATTGGAGTTTATCGGAGATCGGGATGACGTTGTTTTATTCGGCGCGCAGGCTGTGAACGCCTACGTTTCCGAGCCGCGGATGACCCCGGCTGTTGACCTGATCTCCAATCGGGCGGCGGAATTGGCCGAAGAAATCAAGACCTTTCTTCATGACAAATTTCATGCGGCGATTCGCACCCGCGAAGTCGCTCTGGGACGCGGTTACCGCATTTATCAAGTGCAAAAAGACGGTAATCGTCACTTGGTGGATGTTCGGCAGGAGCCAATTTTGCCGAAAGCGCGAAAAATTGAAAAAATTTGGGTAATCGCCCCGGTCGAGTTAATCGCCTATAAAGTCATCGCCTGCCGGCAACGGAAGGGTCAGCCTAAATCGGGTACGGATTGGCGCGATCTGGCCTTGTTGCTGCTGCGCTTTCCCGAACTAAAGCGAACCGACGGCGTTGTCAGCGAATGTCTGCTTGCGTTAAAGGCCGAACCGAGCGTTTTAGAGGCGTGGCGCGAATGGGTGGCTCTTGAGATCCAACCGCCGAATGAGGATGACGCGTTTTGAAGCCAGCCTGCAGTAGACATAACAACTTCCGCCAATTTCGCCTTGCCAAAAATCGCCGCTTGTGATACATTCTCTCATCATTGTCATTGTCTATCAGCATGTGATCTATTTTCATCTGAGGATTGGGAGCAAGATGCAAGCTATCCGTGAAATAAAAAAGGTCAAAGATCATCAGGTCATCATCACCTTGCCGCCTTCTTTTGAAACAGAAGAAGTGGAAGTTATCGTTTTTCCCGTGCCGGCGAAAATAAAAAAACCGCCTGAAAAAAAAGAAACACTGCAAGAATTTTTGCTGCACGGCCCCACTTGGAGCAAAGAAGAGGTAAAGTCATTTGAAAAAACCATTCGGGAACGGTACAAATGAGCTGCCTTTGGCCACGCTGAACGCAAAACATTTCAAGCGAATCAATGACTTGCAGTTGATTGAACAAGGACACCGTTAAATGCTGTTTGCCAAAAAGCGCCGCTTGTGATACATTCTCTGATCATCATCACCTGTGAAGCGAACCAAATGAATCTACCCGGAAGGCCCTATGACCGAACTCATCAACGCCGCGCTACTGCTGATTAACCTGCCCTTTACCATCCTGTTGGGGCTGGTGCTGGTGTATTGGCTGTTTGTCATTCTTGGCGGACTGAACATGCACGGATTGCATGTGGATGCGCACGGCTTTCATTTTGACGCCCCCGATGTTGATGCTCATGTTGAAGTCGATGGTGGCGGAGGCGATCAGCCGGCTTTTGGCAGCTTCTATCCCATGCTGGCTTTTTTGAACATCGGCAAGGTGCCATTCATGGTCATCTTCAGCTTCCTGATTCTTTTTATGTGGATGGGCGCGATTCTGGCCAATCACTATCTGAATTCAGGCGCAGCCATCCTGTTCGCCGCGCTGTTGCTGATTCCGAACTTCCTCATCGCCACGATTCTGACCAAAATTGTCACCCTGCCGCTGGTACCGCTCTTTCGGGCCTTAACCACCGACCCTGATTTAATTGAGACCGCCGTAGGTCAGGCCTGCATCGTTACCCTGGCGGCTGATGAAGACAAAGTCGGACAGGCCGAAGTGACCACCGGCGGGGCGCCGCTATTAGTCAGCGTTAAGCCTTTGAAAGGCGGCGCCATTACCAAGGGCACAAAAGCAATCATCATTAAAAAGAGTGATACGCGTGATTTTTACTGGATTGATCTTCTCAACGATTAGCCTGCCAAAAAGGCTCATAGAACAAGTTTGTGGAAATCCAACCTTGCGAAGGCTTCAGTGCACAAAACATGCGGATTTCAAATTAAGCCTTCGCAAGGTTTCACCATTTTATCCCATGAACCGCCAAAAACAAACCATGCCAAAGTCAAAATGTGTTGTCTATTTGCTTGTAATTTGGCTGATCAGCGGCGCCAACTGTGCCCGAACGCCCGGTCCGCCGCCGCCATTACTGCCGGATGATAGCGGCATTTTTGCCGGTCCCCGCGAGCCGCTCGACTTGTTCGATCCTACCGTACTCAAAGGCAAAACGATTGTGATTGATCCGGGGCATGGCGGCAAATTTCCGGGTTCCGTCGGACCGACCGACCTGCACGAAGCCGAGGTGAATCTGGCCGTGGCCCGTTTTCTGGGCGAGATGCTGCGCGAGCATGGCGCAACTGCAATCCTGACTCGCGAAACAGACCGCGACTTTTTAACGCCGGAAGATTCAACCTTAACCGGTGATTTAAAAAAACGGTTGGCCATTATTCCTTCCACCGCCCAACTATTCGTTTCCCTGCATCATAACTCCTTTCCGTCGCAAAACCAAAATATTCGCCAAATCGAGACATATTATAAAATGACTGACGACGGCCCGTCGCTGGAGTTTGCCCACTTTATCCACCGCCATTTAGTGCGCAATCTGGGCATTCCGGAGCATAAAATCGAGCCTGGCAACTATTTTATCCTGCGGCAAAATCCAGTCACCGGTATTCTGGGTGAAGCCACCTACCTCTCCAATCCACGCATTGAAGCCCTGCTGCGATTGCCGGAAAATCAGCGCCTGGAGGCGTACGCATATTTTCTGGGCATCGTGGATTACTTCATGGCCGGTCTGCCGGAAATCCGTATTCTAAGCCCGTTGGAAAATGCCCGGATTGCCCAGGCCCGCCCGTTAATTGCCGCGGAAATCAAAGACGAACGACTCGGCATCGATCCAATGTCCATCAGGGTGATGTTGGACGGCGCGGCGCTGCCGTTTAATTATGACCAAACCGGGCGGCTGATGGCCGAAGCCGGCGCATCGTTAACCAACGGCCCTCACGAATTGACGATATCAGCCCGCAATTTGAATGGTAATAGCGCCATGCGTCGCACCCGACGTTTCAGCATCGTCCAACCGGCGGCAAAGATGACTTTTTCGACCGTTCCGCCGGTCTTACAACTGGGCCAAAACTGCCTGAAGGCCCGCGTAACCGACGCCGGGCATCAGCCGGTGGCCGACAGCGTGGAAGTCCTGCTCATCCATCCGCAGGACGGCAGCGGGCGTACGATCACTGCCGGGTGGGACACGCTCCGGGCAACAACTTTTGGCGGTGAAGCGTTTTTTTATTTTGATGTGGAGACAACGGAACCGTTTCGAATGATCGCTTTTTGCCAAACGATTACGGAGGCCCTTGAACTGGCGGCTGCGCCCCGAAAAACGTATCGTCACCTTTACATAACCCCCGAAAAGACGGCGGCATTTTCCGGGCCGGTCGATATTTGGCAAGGCGCTGCGCACGATCGGCCGGATCGTAACGGTCATGTCTGGCTTCCGGCGGATTTTACAGCACCGATCCACATTAGCAGCCGCGGATATCAACCCGCACACATCGACAGCGCACAGGAAAAAATTGTGCTTAGCCCGGTGGCCGACGGCAGCTTGTACGGACGACGGATTGCGCTCGATCCCGAATATGGCAGCACAGTTGGACCGACCGGCATTACCTCGGCAGCGGTTAATTTGGGGGTCGCCCGTTTTTTGGCCGATTTTTTAGAGGCCGCCGGGGCCGAGGTCACTTTGATTCGTCCCGATGCTAATGAAGTTTCGGAATCAGCGCGTGTTTTGCGCTCATACGCCGCAAACGCCGAGCGCCATCTGATCATCGGCACGATTGAAAGCGCTAAACCGGTCATCACCCATTACACCGGCAGCGCAACCGGTCGGAATCTGGCCAAGTCGATTGCCGAAGCTTTTGGGCCGGATGCCGCCACCGTGCGGGAAGTCTCCGACTATTTGCTACGCCAAACCGCCTGCCCGATCCTCTATGTGCGGGCCGGACAGCTCAAAAATCCAGCCGAAGAAATCAAAGTCGCCCACCCGATCTGGCAAAGGGCACAGGCATATCGCATTTTCGCTGGTGTGCTGAATCACTTTGGCTGGAAGCAGCCACACCGTCTGTCAGGTTTTGTACTGGATGCGAATGACAAACCTATAACCGGCGCACTGGTTGTTTTGGATGGTTTGTTCTCGCTGCAAAGCGATTGGAGCGGTGAGGTTAAATTTACAGGATTGGCGGCAGGAAAGCACACCGTGGAAATATTTTACCAACAGCGCCGGATTACGACAACGGCTATTTTGCCACAAACTGAACCCTTTAATTTTCATCTGAAATAAGGGCGCGTCAGCTTATAGACAGTCTGTTTGTAGCGTTGCAAAAACCAACCGCAAAACGTGGATAAGCCCCATTGGCGACATGGGTTTGGAAAAGCAAAAGCCGGTCTACTCGTTTGTAGACCGGCTTTTTTTATTTTGTAGGCCCAATGCGTTGTGGGGGGAAGCTTTGTCTTAATCCTACATTAGTGCGATTAGAAATTTGGATAGCAATAAAATTAACTAATTACAATGAGTTTATAGCAAAACCGGGTCGGCTTGTCAAGCATATTTTGCAGGCGGGGCCTGGTTTTTTGCTATTCTTGTCGTTTCATTCGCAGATTGACACAAAACGAGGGGTTTGGATAGGGCATTTTTTCTCAAAAATGGGGTTAACTTCTTGTTTAGAAACAAGTTATATTTTTCGCAGATTGACGCGCTTTTGAAATTTTTGGTCAATCTGCGAAAAAGTTGCCGCTGGGCGGTTAGTGTCGTTTTTTGAATGTAACAGGTTGATGTATTTTGAGTTAGCCTTTTTTTTATTGTCCGGTCAATTTTTCGTAGATTGAAATTTGATCGTAAGATGTTGTCGAGTAAAGAGTTGCAGAAATTTCAAGTTTGCTGGCCTGGGGGGGGCCGGCGCCGGGCACTGGGCGCTGTATTTTATACTGACAGAAATAATTTAAACAAAATGTGGATTTTTTGGCAAAAAAATCATATTTTGAAAAGATTAAGCCCTTCTTGTACTAGTCAATAACCTTTAGAACACTCTTCGGAGGTGTCATTCCGGCACGTTTTTGGCCGGAATCTTCTTACAGGCAAACAA
>CAYOLL010000233.1:0-8279 GCA_964404765.1 uncultured Gemmatimonadota bacterium
CCCCATGAACTTGCTGGCATTGTCTACAAGATTTTGGACAACTTCAATTAACCGCTCTTTATCCCCGAAGACGCTTGGCAGTCTATCCATAACTTTGACCGTGATTTGCCGCGCTGTCAGTTGACCTTCTACACGCTTCAAAGATTCCTGCACGACCTCCTCAAATGAAATTTCCTCGGGTTTGTTCATTACCCGTCCAATGCGCGAGAGTTCGAGCAAGTCGCTGAGCAGGTGATTCATTTTGTCGGTCGCTTCGGTCACGCGTTTGATGTCGCGCTGCATTCTTTCAAAATTACCAGCCAGCGCGTCGCGTTCGAGATATCCTAAATATCCGCGGATCGTGATGAGAGGGGATTTCAAGTCGTGCGAGGCAGTGTATGTAAATCTCTCCAGTTCGGCGTTTTTCGCTTCGAGTTCCGCTACCAATTTTGCCTGAGTGAGCAGCTCTTGTTTCAGTGATTCCTGCAGATTGGTATTTTCAATTGCCACAGCCAGATTCGCGGCAATGGTCGTCAACACGCGCACGTCATTTTCTGAAAAGGCGTTTTCCTTATTGCTGTCTTGTATGGATATTGCGCCGATTCCTTTTTTGCCGATCATCAGTGGAACGCTTAAAGATGATTTTGCCGGGCGGTCATCCACATAGATCGCTCCATGCTGCGCTGCTGTCTCTACCCAATTTTCGTTGATTAGAAGGGGTTGTTTCATCTTAATAACGCTGGAACTCATGCCAATCCCAAACGGAATTGACGGGCTGTCCATTTGTATTCCCTGATATACATAGTATGGAAAGTTAATCGCATCGCCGGGGTTGTTTAAAATTGCGATGTACAAATTGTCCACTTGATACATCGTCATTAACTGTTCGCCGGTCTGCTGAATCAAATTATCCAAATTCCCCCGGCTTATAAAGTTTTCACTTACGCCCCGCACAGTTTCCATTTCCGCAACGCGCTTTTGGACCTGTTCTTCCGCGATCTTCCGGGCGGTGATGTCGAGCAAAAAGCCCTGCAGCAAGTCTTTTTCTATAATACGCAGACTTTTGTCGTGCACCCAGATATATGCGCCTGCTTTTGTTTTTAAGCGGTATTCGGCTTGAGGCATATCCCCGTCTTGGATCGCTTTCATTTCCTGTTCCACCGTTTTCTTCTGATCGTCAGGGTGAATCAACGAAAACCATAGACCGGGATCGTTTGTCCATTCAGCGGGCGAATAACCGGTTAGCGTCTCGATGAGCGGGCTGACATATCGCCATGTGCCGTGCGAACCCGGCTCGGATATATAGATCACCGCGGGGATCTGCTCTATCAGGTTTCGATAGCGCGTTTCCGCCTCGCCCAGCCGACTTTCCGCCGACTTTCTTTCCCTAATCTCCTGGTTGGCGTTTGAGATGAGTTTGTTTAAACGCGTTATTATCAGCCATTGCAATAGCGCAATTAAAACGATACACAGACTAACTGAAAGATAATCTGCGAAAAAATTTGCGCCGCTGAATTGATTGGTGATGATTCCGTAGGTTTCTAAAAACCCGAAAATCACGATCTCTCCGACGATGACCGACCCAATAATTACCGTCCCTGTTCTACCTGCGAGCAGCCCGGCTGCGATCAAAGTAACTACCAATCCCAGTATGGCAGGGTCGCGTATTCCGTTGTTGCGATATACCAGAGTTGAGATAACGCCCAGCGCCGCCAGCAGTGAAGTCCAGCGGGCAAGTGTGGTTTTTTTGTAATACGCCAGTATCATTGCGGCAAGAAATATAAATCCCAACCCCAGCATTGGAAGACGATTAATGTCAATAATGGCAAGTAGAAATGTCCCGAACATGCCGGTGATCAATGTGGCAAAGACCATGCCGCGCGGACTGTATAAATCTATCTTTTCTTTTAAATGATGAAATCTTTTCATGGCTTTGGCAATTCTACTTCATACAAAGAAAAAAACCCGTAAGACGGGTTTTGGAAATAGAGCCGCTGGTGGGATACGAACCCACGACCTACGCATTACGAGTGCGTCGCTCTACCAACTGAGCTACAGCGGCTAGTCTGTTAGCGGGCGGGATTATACAAGAAAGCAACTAAACCCGCAAGTTTTGAGCATTACATGTCGTCTGACATGTGGTACGTATCATGCTTGAATACTGGAATATATCATTATGTTACGAATAGCAATGCTTTCATATCACACCTGCCCGCTGGCAACCTTGGGCGGGAAAGACACCGGCGGAATGAATGTCTACGTCCGCGATTTGACGCGTGAGCTGGGGCGCATGGGCATCCATGTGGATGTTTTTACGCGCTCGCAAGATGAGCACGTTCCGCATGTGTTGCACGACCTCGGTTACGGAAATCGCGTGGTACACATCACCGCCGGGCCCGAAGAGCCTAAAAGTAAAAGCGACATTGCCAATTACATTCCGGAATTTGTCGAAGGCATAAAAAATTTCGCCGCTGAAAAAAATATTCAATATGACGTTATTCACAGCCATTATTGGATGTCGGGAATTGCCGCGGAGCAATTGAGCGATGCCTGGGGCAGGATTCCCATCGTACACATGTTCCACACTCTGGGGGAGATGAAGAACCGCGTTGCCCGCTCGGCGGATGAATATGCGAGCGAAGATCGCCTCAGCGGGGAGCGCCGCGTCCTGCGCCGCGTAGATCGCGTCATCGCTGCGACCATTGCCGAGATTACCCAACTGAGATTCCTGTATCAGGCAGAAGCGCGCAAGATGGTTATCATCCCGCCCGGCGTAGACACGAGTCACTTTTATCCCATCCCGCCGGATGAGGCAAAACAATATATCGGCTTGAAACCCGAGAATCGTATGGTTCTTTTTGTCGGGCGCATTGAGCCGCTTAAGGGCTTGGATACATTGATTCATGCCATGTCTTGTTTAGATATGAAAGAGATGCGCCTGCCGGTTCACCTCGCCATCATTGGCGGCGAGCCAAATGCTGTTGCTGAAGATATGTCTGAAGAAATGACACGCATACAAAAATTATGCGACGATCTATGCATGGGCGGTATGGTGGTATTTCTTGGCAAACGCGGGCAAGACACCCTGCCTTATTATTATTCCGCCGCTGAGGTTGTAGTGATGCCTTCATTATATGAATCTTTTGGCATGGTTGCGTTGGAGGCAATGGCGTGTGGCACGCCGGTCATTGCCTCGGAAGTGGGCGGGTTGGGTTACCTTGTTCAAAACGGAATCACCGGATATACAATCCCGGACAGCGACCCTGAAGCCTTATGCGAAAAACTTTCCTGGCTGCTGAATGATGCGCCGTTGCATCATAAAATGGGAATGGACGCGGCTGAATACGCCCAAACTTATGCATGGGAAGTTGTTGCCGCAGAAATCGCGAATGTATATAAAGATGTGCTTGCGAAAAGGGAATCTATTCTTTGAACTTAATATAAAACCCGCCGCTTTCGGAGGTTTTTACTTCAAAGCGGTTTTTTAAGTTACTGATCATCTTTGAGAGCTGTTTGTAACCGTACGTGCGCGGATCAAAACCCGGGTCAAGTTGATAAAGCGCGTTGCCCAGCGTGGAGAGCGCCGCCCAGCCATTATCTTGAACCGCCATTTCGAAGGCTTGTTCCAACAAAGGCATAGGGTCGAGTTCTTCTTTTTCTTCTTTTGCCTTTTTGTTTTTGGCTGAGGTATTAACCGGTTTTGATTTGGCAGGCTCTTTTGCCACAATTAAATTTTCAGTGTACACAAACAGATCGCAGGCATTTACGAAAGGCTTAGGCGTGTTCTTTCTGCCAATGCCCATTACAAAAACGCCGCTTTCGCGAATGCGTGTGGCAAGGCGGGTGTAATCGCTATCGCTGGAAACCAAGCAGAAACCATCCACGACCCCGGTGTGTAATATATCCATTGCATCAATGATCATGGCGCTATCAGTGGCATTCTTACCGATGGTATATCTAAATTGTTGTATTGGCTGAAAGGCATGAAAGTTCAATACGTCTTTCCATGAGTTCATACTGGAGGTTGTCCAATCACCGTAAATGCGGCGCACAGTAACCTGCCCATGTCTGCCGGTCTCTACCAGCATTTGCGAAAGCAGCGTGGCTTGCGCATTATCGCCGTCAATTAACATTGCAATCTTGCTGCGCGAAAGTGAGTTCGTATTTTCGTTTGCCATGCCGTCATTATACACGCATATTCTTGTGGTATCCTAAAAATCAACCCATGAAAAATCTCATTCGTATTTCTGTTTTTCTTAAACCTTATACATGGCAGGTATGCGCTTCTCTTTTAATCCTGCTTACGCTCACAGGATTGAATTTGCTCGTCCCGCGCATTATTCAATCTGTAGTGGATATTGGACTCATGGGCGGGCAGACCGAAAATCTGATTCGTTCCGCGCTGTTTTTGTTCGCCCTCGGAGTTGGTTCTGCCATTCTAAATTTTGCCCACCGCTACATCTCCGAGTGGATCGCTGCCGCTGTTGGTTATGACCTGCGCAACCGCATGGTGGATCATATCCAATACCTGCCGTTTACCTACCACGACCATGCTCAAAGCGGACAGCTCATCTCGCGCTGTATTGAAGATGTTCGCTCTATCGAGAAGTTTGCAGGCTCGTCTATTGCCGAGTTGGTGCGTTTTGTCTTTCTTTCGCTTGGAATTTTACTCGTAATGTTTTCGGTAAACCCATTGCTGGCGGTCATTTCATTAATGCCCATTATTCCGCTGGTTATTATGACCGTGGGTTTTGGAACTAAGATCGGTACGCTTTTCTTTCAAGTGGATAGCGCTATTGGTGAAGTCTCGAACCGACTGCAGGAAAATGTGACCGGCATACAAGTTGTCCGCGCCTTTGCGCGTGAAGATTATGAGATCGAGCGTTTTGAGAAAGCTAATAAAAAAGTTTTTCATACCTGGGTTAAAGTAATTGACGAGTGGGCAAAAATTATGCCGACCACCAATTGGCTGTCGCTAATTAGCTCTATGTTAATTCTATGGTTTGGCGGGCAGATGGTCATTGACGGAGAACTCAGCATCGGGACGATTGTCGCCTTCAATGCTTACATTCTAATGCTGGCGGAACCCGCGCAGTCGCTGACGGGTTTGGTCAACGCAGGCGGCGAGGCTGCGGCAGGCGCACAGCGTGTTTTTGAGATATTGGATGTCGAGTCTGAGATTAAGTCTAAAAAAGATGCGCTTATTTTGCAAACGTTGCGCGGCGAAGTTGAGTTTCGCGATGTCGGGTTGAAATATCAAAATGAGAAAACAGCCTCGCTAACGGGCATCAACTTGCGGGTCGAAGCGAATCGCGTCGTTGCTTTAATCGGCCGCTCCGGTTCGGGAAAAACATCGCTGGTTAATCTTATCCCGCGTTTTTACGATGTTAATGAAGGCGCAGTTCTTGTAGACGGCTATGATGTTCGAGAGGTGGAATTGACCTCGTTGCGTACGCAGATCGGCATTGTTCTGCAAACCTCATTGTTATTTTCTGATTCGATCAGGAATAATATTGCTTATGGAACGCCTGACGCAAGCATGGATGAAATTATCGCCGCCGCTAAAGCCGCGCAAGCGCATGACTTCATTGAGGGATTTCCAAACGGATATGAGACCGTGGTGGGCGAGCGCGGAGTCACGCTCTCGGGCGGGCAGCGCCAGCGCGTGGCTATTGCCCGCGCCTTGCTGATGAATCCGCGTATTTTGATTCTGGATGATTCGCTCTCCAGCGTAGACACGCAAACTGAGAAATTAATTCAAGCCGCGCTGGATATGTTAATGGAAGGACGTACAACCTTTGTGATTGCGCATCGGTTATCTACTGTCCGCCGCGCCGATTTAATTTTGGTGATGGATAATGGGCAAATCGTTCAGCGTGGAACGCATGCGGAGCTTTTGCGCGCTGGCGGCTTGTATAAAGAAATTCATGATCTGCAGTTGGTGCATCGCGCCGCCTTTGCAGAAGATATGGAGTCTCTCGAAGATGTTCTCGGCGCAAACCCGAGCCATGAGAGCCACGAAAATACTTTAGTGCAGAGAAAATCAAATGCGTAAATCCATGACAACAAGAGTTGTTCCGCCTGCGCACATTACCCAGTCTGAAGAAGCGCTGGATAAAGGCTACGATCCCAAAGTGGCGCAAGGGCTGCTTCGTTTTATTAAGCCTTATACAAAACAATCTTTGGTGGCGCTGTTCTTTATGATTCTCGTTACCGCGGCTTCCGTGTCGGGTCCTTATTTTTTTAAGATTGCAATTGATGACGGTATTGCGGCTGGAAACTCCGCTGCTTTGAAAAGAATTGTAATGATTTTTTTTGTCGTTTCTGTTGCTCAATTGGTCGTTAATTACCTGCGCGTGCGGATTATGTCGCGGGTGGGGCAATATGTTCTTTATGATGTGCGCACAGCCATGTTCAACCATCTTCAAAAATTGTCGCTTAGTTTTTATAACCGCTATAGCGTGGGGCGTGTGATTACGCGTGTGGTTAATGATGTTGGTACATTGCGCGAGTTTATCACCTGGGCGGTGCTGGCGATTGTGCGAAACCTGCTCGGCATTGCCGGTACGATGGCTGCAATGCTAACTTTGAACTTAAAGTTATCTTTACTGACCTTCATTGTCTTGCCGGTAATGATTTGGGCGACGGTTATTTTTCGCGAGGCGGCGCGCAGAAATTATCGCAAGGTACGCGCGGCGGTTTCATGGGCAAACTCCACGCTGGCAGAGAATATTAATGGGGTGCGCGTGGTGCAGGCGTTCTCGCGTCAGGAACGTAATTACAAAACTTTTAGCGAATACGTTAACCGATATTTTTATGAGACCAGTCTTGATGCCGCAAAGGTCGCTTCGATATATACGCCAATTGTAGACGTACTGGGCGCAGTTGCGACCGCGCTGGTGATTTATGTTGGAGGAACAGCTGTGTTGGGTGAATCTATTACGCCGGGCGTATTGATTGCTTTTGTGCTTTATGTGGATCGTTTCTTTGAGCCGATTCGCGATCTCAGCCGCCGCTTTGATACGTTGCAATCCACCATGGCTGGGGGCGAGAGAATTCTCGACTTGCTGAATACCCCGATTGAAGTCCAAGACGCGGTGGGCGCGCGCGCAATGACCCGCATCGTAGGCGGCGTTCAATTCGCGGACGTTTCATTCCACTATTCCGACGATCCCACTTTGGTGTTGGATGGAATTGATTTGAATGTGGAAGCAGGGCAAACGGTTGCTTTGGTGGGTAAGACCGGCGCAGGCAAGACAACCATTGTGAAGCTGTTGGCGCGTTTTCATGACCCCACCTCGGGCGCCGTCCGCGTGGATGGCGTTGACCTGCGCGAAGTGACGCAGCAATCATTGCGTCAGCAAATGGGCATGGCTCTGCAAGACCCATTTTTGTTTAGCGGCTCGGTAAAGGAAAATATTCTATTTGGAAGATTGGGCGCCAGCGATGACGAAGTTATTGCCGCTGCGCAATCTGTGGGTGCGCATGAATTTATTATCAACTTAAAAAATGGATATGAAACTTCAGTGGAAGAAGGCGGTGTGACCTTGAGCGTGGGTCAGCGCCAATTAATCTCTTTTGCGCGCGCCTTGCTTGCCGACCCGCGGATTTTAATTTTGGATGAAGCCACATCTTCGGTGGATACGCAAACTGAACAGGTAATTCAAGCCGCGTTGGCAAAATTGTTGACGGGGCGCACGTCTTTCGTTATCGCGCATCGTTTGTCCACTATTACCAATGCGGATAAAATTATTGTAATTGAAGGCGGTAGAATTATTGAACAGGGGACGCATAGTGAATTGCTTCTAAATCAGGGAAAGTATTTTGACCTGTATAAAACCGGTTTTCAAGAATGATTTGGTAGTAATATTCCGAAGGGGAAAGGAACATGATGGTTTAATACGCATTTAGTTGAAAATATTGTAAATTAGGAAATCTTTATTTTTTTTAACGTCGTATTCGGAAATAAAAGGTTGACTTCTTTTTTTCATACAATATAATAGTGTTGTATTGTGTAAGTCCAAATCAATTCACTCAAAAGGAGAGAGAAATGAAAAAAATTGCTTTTAAATTGTTAGTTGTGTTCGTGTTTGCCAGCCTTGTGCTTTCGGCTTGCGGCGGCGGTAAAGCCCCTGCAACTGAAGCCCCTAAGGCCACTGAAGCCGCAGCTGCTGCCACTGAGGCTGTTGTCGCAACCGAGGCTGCTCCGTCTGCCGAGCTCGAAGGCGAGTTGTCCATCGTTGCATGGGCTGGTTATGTTGAACGCGGCGAGACTGACCCCGCCTATGATTGGGTCACCA
>CAYOLL010000234.1:0-8137 GCA_964404765.1 uncultured Gemmatimonadota bacterium
TGGCCAAGTTTGTTGAACAGCATCCGGAGTCGGAGCTGTTTGCCGGTCTGGAAAGTACCGGCGGTTACGAAAACAATTGGCTGGGCAGTTTGCGCCGCTACCAGGCCAGTCTACCGCTGCAAGTGGCGCGGCTCAATCCGGCCGGGGTGCACGCTTACAACCGGGCCAATCTGAAGCAGGTCAAGACCGACGCGCTCAGCGCTGTATATTTTTTGCCGCTTTTAGCGATTTTCGCAGATCGATTCGGATCGGGACGAAGAGAGGCGATTTGCGAAAGTTTTGGCCGATTTTCATTTTGAGCAAAAACATGGACTATCTCTATATTTATAAAATAGTTAGGCCGTATTCTTACACTTTCTCAAATCGATTGAAGCTCGGCGGTAGCTTTTTGACCAGGACGATCTGCGAAAGCAATTGGTAATGAGCAATGGGTAATGCGCAATGGGTAATTCATTGCCGGGAAATGGGTTAGAAGATTAAAGCGGAAGGGAAATGGGGACCGGGAAAAGAGGGAATTTTCGCGGATCGATTGTCGGCAGGCGGTTAAGCGGTTGATAATGCGTATGTTAGATAGCCGCCGGCGGGAGATTTGCGAAAGTAATGGGTAATGGACAATGAGCAATGAGCAATGGGTAATTTGTTGATGGGTATGGGGTTACAATCAGGAGGCGGCCGGGGAAATGCTGACGGGAAAGGAGGAAAATTTTCGCAGATGTGGATAAGTCGGTTAACAGTTAGCAGTTGTCAGTTGTCAGCTATCGGCAGTTGGCGGTCAGCTTTTGCAAAAATGAATTCTTGCGTTGCTTTTTGCGCAAAAATAACTCGCCAGAGCGCCACAGAGTTCATCATCATGAGTCGGAACAGCTACGTTTTCCTTTTTTTGCGCAAAAATAACTCGCCAGAGCGCCACAGGGAGCACAGAGAAAACTTTGTAAATACCGCGCTGTGAACTCGGCGACTAACCTGATTGGTTCCGGCTCGTCCGGGTTAGAGTAGCAGCTTCAATATCGCCAATGTCGCCGGTTTTCCGCCAACGCCGTTTTCGCCGGCCGGCCCGACGCAGGACGGGCAGCCGTCAGCGCAGGCGCAACCGCCAATCACTTCATGCGCCCGCTCCAACAATTCGATGTGATAATCAAATAATTTTTTGCTAAACCCGATGCCCGCCGGCACCAGATCGTAGATGATTACGGCCGGTCGGCTGTCGGCTACGGGCGCAGCCGGATCGGAGTGGACACCAATGTCACTGTGGTCGCACATCAACAGCAGCGGGGCGATATGGCTTAGTATAAAACCCAATCCGGCCAGTCCGCTCTTCATCTTCACCACAGTTTCCGCCCGCTGATGACAGCGTGAACACAGCGTTGTCAGATTGTCAAGCCGGTTGGCTTCCTGAAGCGAGGCAAACTGCTTGAAAGGAATTTTATGGTGAACGTCGTGAGCGCGGCCCTTTTCGGTTTCGCCACAAATCTGGCAGCGAAAACCGTCACGGGCACGGGCTTTTTGGCGTTGCTCCGGCCAATTCGGGCCATAATCGTTTGGATCATTTTTCCACAACGCCTGCTTGCGCAGTGTGTCCACTGTTGTCTCGTCCAAAGCGATCCAATAGCCGGTAGTTTGCAGTTCTGTCGGCGGAAGATCAACGCGGGCCGAGTCCAGCCGTTCATGGGTCAACCAGCGAATCTTATTGTAACCGGTCACTTGCGTCGTCACTTTGATTTCGCCGTGCGCTTTGACCGCGCCGTTGATCTCCCACTGTTCGGTGAGCGATATAAGTTGCACGGTCGTGTCCCGCACCGGTTCGGTATAATAATCCGGGTCAATAGGGGAGAGGCTGGCGCAGTTTTCGGTTAAATCCAGCGTGTTTACTAAATACGTTTGGCCTTCGTGGATGTAGATAGCGCCCGGATGCGCCAGCCAATAAGCGCTTTGCGCATCGACCATGCCGATGGTTTTCGGCGTCTCAAACCCTAAGGGTCTGGATTCGCCATCCGCTTGCAAGGTGTCCGCATCGGCAAGACCCTTAGGGTTTTGATTGCCTACCCGCAGCAGAACGCGATCCGCCGAGGCGCTGCGCAGCGACACACCTTCCGCCGGATACTGATCAGCCATCCAAAAAAAGCGGCCGGCCGAGGAGTGCAATACCCCCGACGTTACCAAAAAATCGAAATAGGGCGCAATGTCCGTATGCGCCAGATTGCCGAAACCTTCATCGGCATTAAACGGCAGTTCAAAAGCCGCGCAGCGGAGATGACTTAGCAAGATCAACAAGTGATTGGGATTGACCAGCGCTTGCTCCGGTGAGCGCTCAAAAAAATATTCGGCGTGATGGGCCAGGAATTGATCTAATGGATTGGCCGAAGCAATTAACACCGCCAGTGCGGCGTCATTTTGTCGTCCGGCCCGCCCGATTTGTTGCCAGGCGGCGGCAATCGTCCCCGGATAGCCGGTCAGAATGGCGGCGTTCATTCCGCCAATATCAATGCCTAATTCCAGAGCTGTGGTGGCTACAACCGTCCGCACCGTCCCGTCGCGCAAGCCCTGCTCGATCTCGCGCCGTTGCGCCGGCAAATAGCCGCTGCGATAAGCCCGAATCGAAGGAGAAGCTTCTTTTTTTGCCACGCTTAACGAGGAGCTGCTTTGATCGCGCAAATAAGTTAAAATCAATTCAACAGTACGGCGGGAGCGCCCAAAAATGATGGTTTGCAATTGATGCGCCAGCAAATCACAACCTAAGCGAACGCTTTCCAACATAGCGCTGCGGCGGATGCCCAGCTCGAAATTGACAATCGGCGGGTTGTAAATGATAAAGTGCTTTTCACCCTTGGCCGAGCCGTCACGCGCAACTAAGGATGCCGGCACTTCGGTTAACATTTCGGCCAATTCCTGCGGATTGGCTATTGTGGCCGAGGTCATGATAAATTGGGGATGCGCGCCATAAAAAGCAGCTATCCGCCGCAAACGCCGCAAAACATTGGCGACATGTGAGCCAAACACGCCACGATAAATGTGAATCTCATCAATGATCACAAAACGCAGGTTTTGGAAAAAAACAGCCCACTGCGGATGATGCGGCAAAATAGCCGTATGCAGCATATCCGGGTTCGTAATGATGATCCGGGCATTTTTGCGGATTTTGGGGCGGGCATTTGTGGGTGTGTCACCATCGTAGGTCGCAACAGATACCGTTTTTTTTGGAAGACCATCATTTTTGAGTAAATCATCTAATTTCTGCAGCGTGTCCTTTTGATCGTGCGCCAGCGCTTTGGTGGGGAACAGGTAAAGCGCCCGCGCTGTTGCATCCTTTAACAGACAGTCCATAACCGGCAGATTGTAGGCCAATGTTTTACCGCTGGCAGTGGATGTTACAATGACCGGATGCCGGCCCTGTTGGATTTGGCGGAAAGTCTCGGCTTGATGGGTATATAGCGCGGCAATACCGTCCCGTTGCAGCGCCTGCAGCAATGTGGGGTCAAGGTCGGGCGGGAAAGGCTCAATTTGTGCCGCGCATGACGGGTAGACACGCCAGACAACGATATTCGGTGCGATGGTGGGGTCTTTACGCCATTGCGCAAGCAGGTGGTCAAGTTTCATAATGTAATAGACACGCCGTGTTAATATTTTGGGTTCTTCTTACAAGTTTGTGGGGCGCAGGAAAGACCCTTAGGGTTTTCGTTCCAGTGATCCAGAAAAATTGCGGGTTTGCACTCTGCCCGGCTGTAAACCCTAAGGGTCTGGCATGAAGTTTCCACAAACTTGTTCCATGAGCCATATATATTTTGTATGACAATCCACATTTCAAACAGAATCTAATGAAGGATATCCTCATTGGCCAAAGATTTTTGGTGATGATCTGCTTTTTGACCTGAAAAGTTCAAGGCACGCCACAAAATTAGAAGCTGATGCGTAATTCAGGTTTAAAATAATTCATAAAATTTATCGGGCAGAAAAATTTTAATCTAAGGTTCACAAAAATTCTTGACATCACGGCTAAAAGGCTTATTTTGTCATCATAATTAGTTATAAACATACTTTAATAGTTATGCCGAGCGGGAATAGCTCAGTGGTAGAGCGCCACCTTGCCAAGGTGGATGTCGCGGGTTCAAGTCCCGTTTCCCGCTCCATTTTTTTTTGAGGCGGCATACCCAAGTGGTAAGGGAGAGGTCTGCAAAACCTTCATGCCCCGGTTCAAATCCGGGTGCCGCCTCCAGTTTTTTTTCCTCATCTAGCCGCAAAAAATCACTGGCGCCGGGGTGGTGGAAGTGGTAGACACACAGGACTTAAAATCCTGAGGGAGGCAACTCCCGTACCGGTTCAAGTCCGGTCCTCGGCACCACGTTGACCCGCGTTATAGTATTCAGCTTCAGCATCCATAGTTGCCTACCGACTATTGGACGCTCATGCCGCAAATTACTCTGATCTAAAATTCCTTCTTATAACCACTTCTTTCAAAAGCGCTTGCTGTCATTATCCTACTCGCGCCCTCAACTCCGCCAAAATTTGTTGCGCCGCTGTAGCACAGATTAGCAATCTGTGCGCTATCCGTGTGATACTTGCAAGCACAGAATGCTATTCTGTGCTACACAAAAAAGTATTCGGCCATTGTAGCACGGATTAGCAATCTGTGCGCTATCCGCAGGCACAGAATACTATTCTGTGCTACACAAGAAAGTATTCGGCCACTGTAGCACGGATTAGCAATCTGTGCGCTATCCGTGTGATACTTGCAAGCACAGAATGCTATTCTGTGCTACACAAAAAAGTATTCGGCCACTTATTCCAGCTATCCACCAAACCCGCTTTAACCGGGTTATACAGGATATAGTTCAAAATCCGCATAAATTCCTGACCATTGCGCACCCAACGGTCAAAGCTTTCGGATTGCCAAAACGTGTCTCCTGTTTGGTTCAGCAGCTTGTTGCACTCTCGCGCCGATTTGCGTTTGATGGATTGCATGATTTTGTTAATGGAAATGGATCGGGCATTTTCCAAAAGGGTGAACAAGAGGTGCACGTGGTTTGACATAATCGTATAGCAAACCAGTTTGTAGTCCTTTCGATCGGGATAGCGAATCGTTTCTTTGCAAATGTCGGCAATATCCGGATTGGACAGATACTTCGGGCCGTATTCGGCTTTATCGAGAATTGCGTCGTATTTGGCGAAGATTCTCTTGATTTCTATACCATCGTCTTTAGCCCCTTTCATCTCATCCTGAATTTGCGCCAGGCGGGCAAGAGGGATGCTTCCATACAAACGGTAAGTCACGAAAAACGAGCCGTGATCCTTATACAAATGTGGTAAGTTTCGGCGATGGAAGGATTCCATTATAGCATTCCCGTAGAACAGATTCGCAATCTGTTCAGATTTATGTGCATTGCAAAAGAGCACAGATTGCGAATCTGTGCTACGCGTTAGCAAAAAAACGAGTTGTGATCCTGTAAAACAGATTCGCAATCTGTTCAGACTTATATGCACTACTGCAAAAGAGCACAGATTGCTAATCTGTGCTACGCGTTAGCAAAAAAAAACGAGTTGTGATCCTGTAAAACAGATTCGCAATCGGTTCAGATTTATGTGCATTGCAAAAGAGCACAGATTGCTAATCTGTGCTACGCGTTAGCAAAAAAGGAGCTGTGATCCTGTAAAACAGATTCGCAATCGGTTCAGATTTATGTGCACTGCAAAAGAGCACAGATTGCGAATCTGTGCTACGTGTCAACTCACTCTCTCCTTCAACTCCGCCAAAATTTGCTGCGCCGCAATAGGTATCACTGTGCCCGGCCCGAAGATGGCCGATGCGCCGTGCTCGCGCAAGAAGTCATAGTCCTGAGCCGGAATGACGCCGCCGCAGACGACCATAATATCTTCACGGCCTTGTTGCTGCAATTCCGCCATCAGTTGCGGCAGCAGCGTTTTGTGTCCAGCCGCCAGCGAACTCATGCCGATGACGTGCACATCGTTTTCCACGGCTTGCCGGGCTGTTTCTTCCGGTGTCTGAAATAGCGGCCCAATGTCCACGTCAAAACCGAGATCGGCAAAGGCGGTGGCGATCACCTTGGCCCCGCGGTCGTGGCCGTCCTGGCCCATTTTGGCGATCAGGATGCGCGGGCGGCGGCCTTCAAACTGCTCAAAATCGTCCACCATCCGCCGCACTTTTTTGACCTCGCTATCCTCGCCGAACTCGGCGCTGTAGACGCCGGAAATAGAGCGAATCACGGCCACGTGCCGGCCAAAAACACGTTCCAGCGCGTCGCACATTTCGCCCAGCGTGGCCCGCGCCCGGGCCGCTTCGATGCAAACTTCCAGCAAATTGCCGTCCTTGCCGACGGCGCAGCGGGTGACGGCCTGCAAAGTCTGCTGGACACGCACATTGTCACGTTCGGCCTTGAGCTTGTGCAGTCGTTTGATCTGGGCTTCGCGCACAGCGGTGTTATCCACTTCCAGAATGTCGATGGGGTCTTCTTTGGCCAGTCGGTATTTGTTGACGCCGATAATCGTTTCCTGGCCGGAGTCGATATAGGCCTGACGACGGGCGGCGGCTTCTTCAACGCGCATTTTGGGCAGGCCGGTTTCGATGGCTTTGGCCATGCCGCCGAGTTGTTCCACTTCTTCAATATGGGTCCAGGCCCGGCGCATCAGTTGATCGGTCAAAGCTTCCACGTAATAGGAACCGCCCCATGGATCGACGACGCGGCAAAGGCCGGTTTCGTCCTGCAAATACAACTGCGTGTTGCGGGCAATCCGGGCCGAAAAATCGGTCGGCAGGGCAATGGCCTCGTCCAGCGAGTTGGTGTGCAGCGACTGCGTATGACCCAGGACGGCGGCCATCGCTTCGATACAGGTGCGGGTGACGTTGTTGAACGGGTCTTGCTCGGTCAGGCTCCAGCCGGAAGTCTGGCAATGGGCGCGCAGGGCCATCGACTTGGGATCGGTCGGATTAAAGCGCTTGACGATCTTGGCCCACAGCAGCCGGGCGGCGCGCATTTTGGCAATCTCCATAAAGTAGTTCATGCCCACGGCCCAGAAAAAGGACAGGCGCGGGGCAAAATCGTCAATGGCGATGCCGGCCTTCAAGCCGGTGCGGATGTACTCCAAACCGTCGGCTAAGGTGTAGGCCAATTCCAGGTCGGCCGTCGCGCCCGCTTCTTGCATGTGATAGCCGGAAATGCTGATGCTGTTGAATTTGGGCATGTTTTTGGCCGTATGGGCAAAGATGTCGCCGACGATGCGCATGGAATGTTCCGGCGGATAAATGTAGGTGTTGCGCACCATGTATTCCTTGAGGATGTCGTTCTGAATCGTGCCGGTCAGTTGCTCCGGCTTGACGCCCTGCTCCTCGGCGGCGACGATGTAGAAGGCCAGAATCGGCAGCACCGCCCCGTTCATGGTCATGGACACGGACATTTTATCCAGCGGAATGCCGTCAAACAGGATTTTCATGTCTAAGATGGAGTCGATGGCCACGCCAGCCTTGCCCACATCGCCGACCACGCGCGGGTGATCCGAGTCGTAGCCGCGATGCGTAGCCAGGTCGAAGGCGATGGACAGACCCATTTGCCCGGCGGCTAAGTTGCGGCGATAAAAGGCGTTGCTCTCCTCAGCCGTGGAGAAGCCGGCGTACTGCCGCACCGTCCACGGCCGCATGACATACATGGTGGCGTACGGTCCGCGCAGAAACGGCGGAATCCCGGCGGTAAAGCCGAGATGTTCCAGATGAGCCCGATCCGCCGCGGTGTACAATGGCTTGACCTCAATCTGTTCCAGCGTTTGCCAGGCCAGTTCTTCCGGGGTGTGGCCGGTTTCGGTTTTGACTTTTTTGCGCCAGGCTTCCATATTTGCAGGGGCGGTTGTTGGCGCAAAGTCGAGTTGGGTGAAGTCGGGGAATTGGGGCATGGTTATGTTCCTTTCCAATATTTTCAAAGCGGCGCGAACTGCAGACCGGGCAGGTAGCGAAAGTCTTTGAGATTATACGTTAACAGCGGCATATCGTAAGTAATGGCGGTTGCTGCAATCACGGCATCCGCTGCCTTGAGATTGTGCGACAAGCCATACAGCCGCACCCAATCGGTAGCCACATCAAAAATGGATTGTTCAAGTTCCAGCCGAAGAAATCCATTCAATTGCTGTTGAATTTTTT
>CAYOLL010000235.1:0-8044 GCA_964404765.1 uncultured Gemmatimonadota bacterium
TCGTGCACTGAAGCCTTCGCAAGGTTAGGTTTACCACCACTTTTTGAGCAATTACAACTTCAGTTTGCAAGTAAACGCGCGGCTTTGGGTTACGCGCAAACTGATGTTTGCCACTCCATTGCTCATTGCTTCGGCTTACGCTGTTTTTTCTTCCGGCGATCTTCCAAAAACTTTTTGTCAACCGAAATTGCATCCACAGTAAAGCGCGTTTTGCACTCGCAACATTGCGCATGGCCATCCGAACCGTAGGATGAAGTGTCGATATCGGTACTGCCACAAACCGGACAATATTTTATAAAATCGGTAACCATGCTAAACGCTCCTTATAAAAGTACTCCCAAACATTTGCCTTGTCCGCGAGAATGTTGAATCATGTCGTGCGATTCGCCTAAATCGCACACGCACACGAATAAGGCAATTGGCGGCTTGCCGCGTTGTGGTAGATTGGCAAATTCGTAGATCACTCCAACATACTCGCTATTATTTTTGATGTCAATACTTTTCCGGCCAGCCATAATGACGAATGTCCGACATAGCAATTTTGGTGATGACTTAAACCTCTGGTTTAGTATTAGCCAGCGCTCATTACCCTGGCGCGGGATAGCGGATCCTTATCGCATTTGGATTTCGGAAACAATGTTGCAACAAACACAGGTTGTTAAGGTTGTGGATTACTATAACCGTTTTTTGCAGCGTTTTCCGACAATCCAAACACTCGCGCAATCCGGCTTGCAAGATGTGCTAAAACTCTGGGAAGGACTGGGTTATTATAGCCGGGCACGAAATTTACATCGGGCTGCCAACATGATTTGCCAGGAACATGCCGGACAAATCCCGCAGGAATACCACGCTTTTCGACGCCTGCCTGGCGTTGGCGATTATACCGCGGCCGCCGTACTAAGTATTGCCTATAATCAGCCGTTTCCAGCTGTAGACGGCAATGTCAGGCGCGTTCTGTCCCGCCTGCTGACAATAGATGCGCCCATTAACAGCGCCGCCGCCCAAAAAATCTATGCCGTCGCTGCTGAACGTATTTTTGATGCCCGACAGCCCGGTAATTTTAATCAGGCGATGATGGAATTAGGCGCGTTGATCTGTCGGCCGGCAAATCCGCATTGCGAAAATTGTCCTGTTGCCACGTATTGTCAGGCATTTTTGACTAAGCGGCAAGGTTGTTTCCCGCAGCGCCTGGCTGCCAAACCGGTACCGGAGCGCTATTTTGCTGCGGGTATTATTCAGAAAGGTGACACCGTGCTGATTGTACAACGCCCGCAGCACGGACTTTTAGGTGGGTTATGGGAATTTCCTAACGATCAAATTATGGATACCGAGTCGTCGGAGCAAGCTTGCGTCCGTGCTATTCGCGAGCATACGGGTTTAGAAATCTTAGTTAAAACGCCGCTGTTGCGACTCAGGCACGCCTTTACGCATTTTAAGCAGATTATGGATACATTTATCTGCGAATATCATACCGGCGAAATTTCTCTGCAACACGCGACGGATTATCGCTGGGTGGATGCTATTAGCATAACCCAATTTCCTTTTCCAAAAATGCATCAACGCCTAATTTTGCAGCTTCAGCAAGACGTAAAACAAAAATCTCTTGATTACAAAAAAATAATGGTTTAGATTGCGTAAGGATCTCGGCAAAATTGCGTATCGCTTGATATCCAGTGACAATGCTAAACCACACAAAAGTTATGCTAAATGGGCCAATTTAAACCACACAATAATGTTAAATTAGTCGTAGCCATGATTAGCAATGGCGTCGTGCCGCTGAAAACGGTTCAACCGGATTTGGAAGCATTTTGGGGTGCGCTGGATTGGCTGAGCGCGCCAATTTCCTTTGACTTTACCGATTATTATACCCCGGAAATGGGCGCACCGTTATTTCGCCAATTCCTTTCATTTGCTCGACTTATGGATCCGGGTGATTTAGCCAGTGTCAAAATCCGCACAAATAAAATCGAAGAAAAATATGGCCAGCCCATAGAATCGGGCATCAAGCGGCATATTAATTTGGACGCCGGCTATTTGACGCTGTCATCGTTTGTACTGGCTTCAACCAAAGATTTTGCCCATCGGATTTATATCGGTCAGAATATTTATGCCGAAATTGAGCTGCTTTATCGCCATAAGCGTTTTGAAACCGTTCCCTGGACATACCGCGATTATCAAACCGAGCCCTACCAAGCGGCGTTAGAACATATTCGTTCCCTTTACAAATTGCAACTTAGCCAAAACGGGTTAGAAAATGTCATTTAAATGGTCAGATATAGCGCAGCATCTGGGATTTTATGCCGGTTTTTCCGAAAACAATCTGGAAGAATTTGTAGATTTCGTAGCCGAGCAAAAAATCGGCTGGGTTGAGCTGGATTTAACACACCCCGACCGTTTTCCGGATCGTATGAGCGCCGGATTGATTAAGGAGTTAAAAAAGCGGCTCAAAAAATATAATCTGCGTTTGGGCCTGCGAGCCCCGGCGGATTTGGATTTTCTAAGCCCACATCATAATGTGCATCAGGCCGTAATGTCCCGGATGATCGAATTTTTTGAGATGGCCGCCGAAATGAACGCGACCTCCATGACCATATCTTTACCGCCGCTATTAACATTTCCGTACCCCGAGGGTCAAGTATCGCTGACCCGTTTACAGCCGGAATTTGTAGAGGAAACGCTATCGCGAACATTGCACCTGCTCTACGCCTTTTCCGACGATATCGCCATCAGCGTGGTAAATACCGCCGGGCAATGGGCCGATCCGCTGGTGTCCAAATGCCTTAATGAGTCTTTAAAGAAAGAGGAATTGGGCCTCAGCTTAGATACCGGGGCCTTGTTTCACACCCGGCAAGTCGAGCTGCCCTATTTACAAGCCAACCGCAGCCATCTTCGTAAGATTTATTTGCACGACGCTGATTCGGCTGTCGATCACCTGGTGATCGGACAGGGCGACATTCAATTTTTGCCGTTACTGGATTTATTGGCCGGTCGTAAACTCTGCCCGATCATCCTCAAAGCACGCAGCCGCGCCGATTTATTGGCCGGTTTAGCCGCCTTCCGCCAACAATTCTGCAATTGACCATGAAACAAAATCGGTAAAATCTTGTTTACTTAGCCTGAGCTATACTGATTAAGGGTTAGAAATTGCATTTCAATTCGATGTCATGCCGGAATGCTTCTATCCGGCATCTTGCTTACCTGTAAGAAGATTCCGGCTAAAAACGTGCCGGAATGACACTTTGTACAATTGCAACTTCTAACCCTTAACGAGAATATATAACAAAATAGAACAAGCCCGAAGATTCGAAGAATCTCTTGAGTAGGAGTATTGTATGAGCACAATCATTAAACAGGTTTTGTTGATCATCGCCCTGACTTTATTGTTAGGCGCAGCGAATAATTCGTTAAATCCCAACAAAATCAAATGGGTCGGCGAGTTCAAAGATGTGGATGCTTCCGCTTTTGTCGCGGATAGCACAAGCCAGGCCTCCGCCAGCGGGCTGCCGGTTTTTGAAACGGGTGAGGTTAAAATTTACGAGCGAACATTAGAACAGGCCATTTTATTGTTTAAAAATAAAGAGGCTTTGTTTGTCGATGCCCGTTACCCGGATGACTATAACAAAGGCCACATTCCCGGCGCGATTAATCTGCCCAGCGATATGTTTGACGAGTACTATCCAATGGTGTCCGACCAGATTGGAATAGATCAACCGGTTTTGATCTATTGCAGCGGGCCCGGCTGCGATCTTGGGGCAAATTTAGCCGCAACATTAAAGGATATGAGTTATACCCGGATTATGCATTTTGGCGGCGGCTTTCCAGCCTGGCAAGATGGCGGTCATCCGGTCGAAGGGGGCAATTAAAATGGCGCGTCTCAAAGCAATCATCAGTCATCCCGGAGTGATTTTAATCTGCCGGCTTGTGCTGGGTTTTACCTTCATTTATGCCAGTTTATGCAAATTGTATATGCCGGCCCAATTTGCCAAAGCAATTCACAATTACCAGATGTTGCCGGATCAATTGGTAAATTTGCTGGCTATTTTTTTGCCCGCGCTGGAATTAACTGCCGGTGTTTTTGTACTGGTTGGATTTCAAACGGCCGGTAGTATTCGTCTTATTGTCGGGATGCTACTGATGTTTATGGGGGCATTAGCTTATAACGTGGTGCGGGGTCTGAATCCCGATTGCGGCTGTTTTGGCAGTTGTCCTTTTGGTTTTTTAGGAGATGATACGCACGGACCGGGCGGCCTCATTGGTTTTATCCGCAACATATTTTTTAGCGAGGGCAGCCAACTGCGAGCATTGATTCGGGATTTGGTCTATCTTGCCCTGGCCGGCCCGATCTTATTCTTTGAAGATAAGTTCGGCATTGACGCCTGGCGCAAACAGCAAGCTACGTCGCCGGCGCCTTAGCCAATCGTTAGCACGACGCCGACATTGCGCAAAATTTTAAAGAGATACTTGGAAGGGTGAATGTTGTGTGAAGGCGTTTGGAGTCATGTTCTTTTTTTCCGGCCTTTTAATTCAAAAAACGTAATGAAACTATGCTTCTTTTGATCCTGTCGTTTAATTTCTTCTACAAATTGCCCAACATCTTTTACAAAAGGTTACAAAAGGAAATCTAAGCTTCTATTAAAGGCGGATTTTCAAGATAACATTCTTGTTCGATAAAGCGCTGAAGGAAATCTCTGCCCATTTTAGCAACCTTTCAAATCAAAAAATTCAAAATAAACTGGGGTGATTTCTTTATCGAGATTGATGTTCCGAAAATCACCCCAGTTTGCGAATCTCTTACCCTTTTACCACCACATTCACCAACTTCTTCGGCACGACAATTACCCAGACGATTTGTTTGCCTTCGAGCTATTTTTGCACCGTCGGCAGGCTAAGGCGGCGGCTCCCACGGTCTTGTTATCGGCGCTCACCCGCATGGTCAATCGGAAAATGGGCCTTTGAACACCCCGCTTTGTCCAGATAATGAATTAGGTTGCGGCGTTTGATTGGGCCAGCGATGCCATCTTTCTTATGCGAAAGCGATGAATCTGACAGGTTTTGGCGCATGTTGCAACGTAAAGATGGCATCGCTTCCCACCACTTTTTGAGAAATCACAATTTTTTAATCTATCCGCTTAGCGCCATGACAAACCATTCGCACATTTTAAGCAGCCTCAGCCAAAACAAGCTGTTCCGGCAACTGTCACCAGAACAATTGACGGCCTTGGACACGACGGGTTTTCGCCGGCAGCAGTCTGCCGCCGGCGCGTACATTGCCCGGCAAGATGAACCGGCGGACGCCCTGTTTTTGATCGTCACCGGCGCGGTAGCCATCACCCAAACGCTTAGTGACGCCCACGAAGCCGATATGGCCGTGCGCGAGTCCGGCGATTTTGTCGGTGAAATGGCCTTGCTGGAAGGCGATATCCGCTCGGCCAACATGGTCTGCGTGCAACCGACCGAGCTGATTGTTATCCCCAAAAGCGCTTTTTTGCAAATCCTCAATCAATTCCCGGAAATTAACCAGATGGTTATCCGGGCCATCACGCAGCGCTTGCGCCAAACCCTGGAACAGGCCGGTTCCCAGATCGAGAAGAATCTGGAATTGCAAGCCTTAGTTAAGCGCATCACGGAGCAAAATTGGGAACTCAACAATCTGACGAAAAGGCTGCAAACGGAAATTGAAGCGCGGCGGCAGACGGAGCAGGCCCTGGCCGAGGCGCAGCAGCATCTGGAAGCGTCCCAAAACGCCCACAGGCAAGCGGAGATCGAAAAGCTCGGCCTGTTCATCGGCCACAGCCCGGAAATGCAGCGGGTTTACGAGGCCATTGTCAAGGCCGCGCCGCTCCATTTGACCGTCTTGATTCAGGGCGAAACCGGAACAGGCAAGGAATTGGTGGCGCTCGCGCTGCATCAACTCAGTTCCCGCCGAAACCGGCCGTTCATCATCGTCAACTGCGGCGCGATTGCCCGCGATTTGGCCGAAAGCGAATTGTTCGGACATGTTAAGGGTGCATTTTCCGGGGCGGTGCAGACGCAACCGGGCAAGTTTAAGCTGGCCGACGGCTCGACGCTTTTTCTGGATGAAATCGGCGAACTGCCGCCGGACACGCAGGTTAAACTGCTGCGGGCCATCGAAAAGCAACAAATTTGGCCGGTCGGCGCAGTCGCCGCGCAAGCGCTGGATGTGCGGATTGTGGCGGCGACCCATCGGGATTTGGCGGAGGATGTAAAGCTGGGCCGCTTTCGGGCCGATTTGTTTCACCGGCTGAATATCATCAAGATCGAAGTTCCGCCGTTGCGCCGGCGCCTGGCGGATATACCGTTGCTGGCCTATCGCTTTTTGCGCGATTATGCCGCCGAAATGCAGCGCGACGTTGTGGGGTTTTCCAGCGCCGCTTTGGACGCCCTGCAGCAGCATGATTGGCCCGGCAATGTGCGCGAATTAAAACACGTCATCGCCCGCGCTGTTTTCCGACATGAGCGCGGTAAAATGATCACCTTGGCCGACCTTTTTCCGGATCATCCCCAAGCCGCCCTGGAGGAGCTTGTTAATCCGGCCCACCCTGGCGCACATTCGGCGACCTTGACGCTCGGCGCACAACTGCGCCATACAGAAAAAAAGCTGCTTCTTGCCGCTCTGACTCAGAATCGGGGCAACCGCACCAAAACCGCGGCCCAATTGGGCATTGACCGCAAGTGGCTGTATCGCCTCATCAAAAAGCATCAGATTGCGATTTGAAGCCGTAGTGCGGTTTTTTTACCCCAAATATTTTTCGATCGGGGTCATTTCACCCCAATGCGACCTTTCGTCCCGTCAGTAAAAATTCCGCTAATATCCATACCATCAAGGCGTTGCGCCGTTTAAGGTGCATGGCACCCTTCTTGCTTTTCTTCTCAGTAGCGAAACGCAAGATGTCGTTCCCACAAATCTAACGCGATGATTTAAAGGAGGATGCCCGATGAAAATTTCAAGCATGGATATTTACGTGACTTACCGCTGCAACCTGCGCTGCGCCCATTGCTACGTGGGCGAACGGCTGAACACCAATCGAAATATGGACTACGACATGTTTGAGCGGATTATTGCCCGCTGCAAGGAGTGGCAAACGGAAGTGGTGTCCTTTCTCGGCGGCGAGCCGACGCTGTATCCGCACATTGTTCCGGCGATTAAACAGGCGCAGGCGTTGGGGCTTAACACCCGCTTAGTCAGCAACGGCACCAGCGGCTTTGCCAAATTTTTGCAGAAATTTGACGGCGAGACGCTGCCCTATCTCTATTTCAGCATTGACGGCTCGAACGAAGCGGGTCACGATGCCGTGCGCGGGCCGGGCGTTTTTCGGCAACTGATTACCAACGTGAAGCGGGCGCGGGAGTTGGGCTATCGGGCGACCGGGGTGATCTCGCTGCACAAACGGAATGCGCACGATGCCGTGGCCACGGTGAAGCTGGTGGAATCGCTGGGCCTGGAATGCGCCAACATTCACTTTGTGACCGACCGCGGTTTTGCCGGGGCCGACATGGTGCTGTCCATCCCGGAATGGTTCGATGTCTGTAAAAAGCTGAACGAGGCGGCGAAGGATTTAACGATTCCCCTGCGCGTCGAAAAGACGTTTTTGCCGGGCATTGGCACACTGCCAAGCTGTGCCGTCCACGACCAGAGCAACATGGTGGTTTATCCCGACGGGCGCGTCTATTTCTGCAACCTGTTTATTGACCTGCCCGACGGTCATTCCTACACCTGGACGAACGACGGCCTTTTGCCAAACCAGAACCGGCTCAATGAGCGCACCATTTGCGCCGAATCGGGCTGCGGCCACTGCCCGGCCATGCGTTATGTCAATCAGGATGTGGAAAATGAGGCGCGCCGTCAGAATTTTACCATCGGCTGCATTTACAATAAAGATCGGATTTTGCCGGGGGTGAGCAGGAATTAGTGCATGGGTGCTTCGCTGAAATAGAAAAGGGTGTGGAAAACTTCCCACGCCCCAAAGATCAGACCTCCTGATCCCGTGCGCGGCTAACAGTCGTGAAACTTATTTCTGCAAAA
>CAYOLL010000236.1:0-8026 GCA_964404765.1 uncultured Gemmatimonadota bacterium
AGTTTTGCAGTAAAGCCTTCGCAAGGTTACCCACGCTTTTTGAGCAATTACCATTAGCTATTAACTGCTGTCTGTTAGCTTGACACCTATGGGGTGTGCCCCCCACTCCGTATGCCTGATTTAGCTGCGCGATAGACGAATTCACTCAACAAAAAAACCTTCTCGGTGTAATCCAGGTTCTATACGAATATGGCCGCTATCTGTATCAGGTCAGCAAGAGCAGGGTTTGGCTCATCTGCGGCAGGCTAAAGACAAAGCCGCTGCTGTTGGGATAAAAAGCCAACTCAAAAAAATTGACGAAATCTGCGTGGAGTTGGATGTTATACCAAAACTTAAAATGAATTATAACTCAACCTTGCGATGGTTTCAGCGCACAAACATGCGGATTTCAAATTAAACCTTCGCAAGGTTTCACCATCTTATCCCTTGAACCTGAATTTCGTTATTCCGGTTTGATAAGCATGTTTTGGAGCAAACTCCCAACAAACGCCAGTTCATCCGTGTTGACCGTATGCCCCATGTCCGGATACAAACGCATGGTCACGTCGCCGCCGAGTGCGGCCATGACTTGTGCGGCGTGTTCCACCCGCGGCTTGGGAATGTGAAAATCCACGTCGCTGCAACCGAGAAAGACCGGCGTTCCGACCAATGAACCGGCATCGTTTCGCGTCAAGCCGTCCGGGCCGATTACGCCGCCGCTCAAGGCAATGATCCCGCCATAGCGCCGGGCGTTACGCGCCGCATATTCCAGCGCCAGACACGCCCCTTGCGAAAAGCCCAGCAAGACAATGCGCTCGGCTGAAATGCCCGCCTGCTCAATTTCGCCAACCACTTCACCTATCCGCCGCAAGGCTGATGACAAATACGGCTCGTTGCGCTCCAGCGGCGCGAGAAAGCGGTCAGGATACCATGTGTTCCCGGCCGCTTGCGGGGCGAGATAGGCCACGCGCGAATCGAAAAACTCCTGCGCCAATTCCAAAATGCTCTCCGCCGTCGCGCCGCGGCCGTGAATCATCATCATAGCAGCTTTGGCTTTGGCTAAAACTGCGCCGCTGTACAGGACGGGCGCGATGCCGTGTGGATGTTTGGGATCAAACATGGGTAAGCTCCGCCGTGGGTAATGTAATCTTGGGCAAGCTGCTTTCAATCTCACTTCGACGCGGCTCTAACCAGGGCGGCAGGCGCAGGCTTTGACCCAATTTGTCCGGCGCCTCATCCACTGCGAAGCCGGGTGGATCCGTGGCGATTTCAAACAGCACATGGCCGGGTTCGCGGAAGTAAATCGAGTGAAAATAGTTGCGATCCATGACCGGCGAAACGTGATAGCCGCCGGTCAGCAGTTCGTCGCGCAGCTCTAATTGGCGCTGATCGTTGGTGGTGCGCCAGGCGACGTGATGAATCGCGCCCGGTCCCATTTTGCCCGGTCCGGCGTGGGGCGTAATGATCAAATCCAGCATTGTCGCCGCGCCGGTTCCGGCGGCAAAACGCAGCCGGCTGCCCGCCTCTTTGATTACGTTAAAATCGAGTGCATCGGTCAATAGTTTAGCGGTCAATTCGGCGGAGGTCTGCGGCATGGCCACACTGTGAAAGCCGCGGATGGCATGTTGCGCCGGAATCCAGCCATTGTCCCGGCCGGGGCGCGGGTCGTTTTCCGCAGCCACCAATTCGATGCCCATGCCGTCGGGATCGGCCAGAACCAGATAGTCCTCGTTAAAGCGCTTTTGCGGTCCGCTGAAAGTTAAGCCAAATTTTTTCAAGCGCTCCGTCCAAAAACCGAGCGCATCCGGCGGAATAGCAAAAGCAACCGTGGCCGCCTGACCCAAACCGGCCTGCCCGCGTTTGACATAGGGGTTTGCCCATGGAAAAAAGGTCAGAATCGTGCCAGGTGAACCGTTGTCGTCGCCATAATAAAAGTGATACGTGCCGGGGTCGTCATAATTGACCGTGCGCTTGACCATGCGCAGGCCGAGCGCACCCACGTAGAAATTGACATTGGTCTGCGGATCGCCGGCAATGGCCGTGATGTGGTGCAGACCGTGAACGGCTTGTTTCATGTTGTCTCCTTAGCAGAGTTCTTCAAATATTCAAATAAAGAATCGTCTTGACAGGCATCAATCGGGAAAATAGAATGTAGCACGTGACTTGAATTCAAAACCTTATCAAAAGGATGGACTTTATGGCAATCACCTACAAAACGCAGGTGCTTGAAGATGGAAAACTTCATCTGGATATTGACAATGCCGCACTCAAAAAGGGCGTCATCGTCACAGTAACCGTGCGGCAAGCGCGTAAAAGCAATAGCCGCCGTGCTTTCGATCCTGTGGAATATAAGCGCTTGCTGGAAGAACTGCGCCAATCCTTCCAGGCCCGCGATCCGTTCAAGGGCATGACCGACGGCGAAATCATTGCGGAACTGCGTCGTCAGCGCGAAGAATTGGCCGAAGATGATGATCCGGCTGCAGTTACCGAAGTCCTTCGTATTCGCTACGAAATGGGGTACTATAAGCGGTAATCATTACTTTAACATCTTCATATTTAACGTCCTTCAATCCCGCACCGATTTGCCCACCAACGTCATCTGCCGCGCTAACTCCCGCCATTATGCAATCGGAATAAACACCGACCGTCGCATTTTCCCGCCCGTATTGCGCGTCTTATGCCCGCGCCCGGTCGTGTCTTCCACCAACAACACGTCGCCGCCGCGGAAGCGCCGTTTCTCGCCGTCGCCGGTTTCGATTTCAATCTCGCCGTCGAGCATGAGGATGTATTGGCGGCGCGGGGCCGTGTGCCAGTCGAAGTCGTAATCGGCGTCGTTTTCGCGGAAGATGACGCCGGAGGCCGGGAATGTTTCCGACAAGCGCCCAATCGAGCCGCCGTCACGCAGCGGGATTTCAATTTCGTCAAAATGTGAGACGCCTTTAGCATCGGCATAAACGCGGGTGATCATGAACACGGAAAAGCCTCCGGCTTAAAACATCGTGTTTTGATTGGCCGACGAATCCGGCACGGCCTGAATCACATCCCAATGTTCGACAATTTTGCCGTTTTCGACCCGGAAAATGTCCACAACGGCCTCGCCGTGATTGTTCGCGCCAGCCGTTTCGCTTTTGCTAAAGGCATGCACGACGACCAGGTCGTTCTCGGCAATCACCCGCTTGACTTCGGCTTTATATTTCATGCTCAACAGATACGGCGCGACGCCGTGAATAAAGGCGTCCCGGCCATCGGGCACCATGGGATTGTGCTGGATATACTTTTCGGCGGAGATATACTTTTCCGCAGCTTCGACCGGCTTTTGCTGCACAAAGGCCAGATCGTAAAATTCCATCACTAACTTTTTGTTTTCCAGATGCGCCGGGGCGGGCGGCATTGACGGGGTTTGGGCTTGATCAGACGGTTGCTGTGTACAACCGGTTACGGCCAACAGGCCGAATAAAATAAACGTCGAAATTTTCATATACATTTCCTCCAATACGGTGAATAGGTTTAATGGATTAAAAAGAGCGTTTTATTCGTTTTACAGCGTCTCCGTTTCCCGCAACAACTCGGCCAGATCGAGCGGTTGGCCGGAAAGCAAATCCAGTCCGCCGTCGGGTGTGCGCGGCCATTCGCGGACGGGCCGATCCCACATCAATTCCACGCCGTTGCCGTCCGGGTCGGCCAGATAAATGGCGTGGCTGATGCCGTGATCGCTCGCGCCCTGCAAGGGAATGCCCGCCTCGATCACGCGCTGCACGGCCTGCGCCAAATCCCGCCGGGTGGGATAGCGCACCGCAAAATGAAACAATCCGGTATGACGAGCGGGCGGGGGCGTGGAGTTGCGCGACTGCCACGTATTCAGCCCAATGTGATGATGATAGCCGCCGGCCGAAATAAAGGCCGCGCTATCGCCCATGCGGGCCATGAGGTTAAAACCCAACACCCCACAATAAAATTGCAGCGCCCGCTCGATATTGGCAACTTTGAGATGGATGTGGCCGATATCCGCTGTGGCGGGAATGGTGTAGTTTGGGGATGTCATTTTCATGCCCTTTGGCGGAGACCCCAAGGGTTTCTAAAAACCCTTGGGGGTCTTGATTTAATTGAAGTTACATTAGGCTAACGGAATCCGCGCCTTATTCGCCGCCAGCCACGAGGCAAAGGTGTGCAGTTCAGGATTCAAGCGCCGCGATTCGTCCAAGTTGCGTGCGGCGCAAAAATCGGCCTCAAAGTCACGCTTAAACTGGAACATGTTGCCTAAATCATCCGCGCCGGGAAAGCCAAAGGTGCGATAAATTTCCGGTGGAACGTAGCTGTAGACGACTTCCTGTCCCAGCGCTTTGCCCAACTCGGCGGCCATTTGGGCACCGGTCAAATGTTCGCCGGCAATACCGACCGTCTTGCCAATGTAATCACTACCTTTTTTAAAGATGCCGAAAGCGCATTTGCCGATGTCTTCGGCGGCGATGCCCGGCAGCTTTTTGTCGGCCATGGGCAGGACAAAGGCGTACTTGCCGTCTTCACCCTTACGCGGCCCCATGCCAAAATAAATCAGATTATCCCAATAAAACGACGTATTCAAAAAAGTTGTCGGTACGCCCAATTGGGTGAAGAATTGGTTGGATTCACCTTTGGCGTCAAAATGCGGCACTTTGTACTTGCCCTGCAAGGTCGGCATCCGCGGATCGTCTAACGACATCCAGCGGCGCGTGTCTTCCAGCGTTGACCAGACGACGTGCTGCAAACCGGCATGTTTGGCGGCCTCGGCCATGTTCTTGACCTCGGCCATTTCGCGCTCCGGCGAAAAATGATCCCAGAAAAAAGTGACGCAAAACGCGCCGTAGGCCCCGGCAAAAGCTTTCTGCAAACTTTCCACATTCTGAATATCGGCGGAGACAACCTCCGCGCCCAGTTGGGCCAGCGCTTTGGCCTTGTCGGAATTGGCGTCGCGGGTGATGGCCCGCACGGCAAAGCCGCTGTTTTTGTCGGCCAAAATGGCCCGGACGAGTCCGCCGCCCTGTGCGCCCGTGGCGCCGATGACGGCAATAATTTTCTTGCTCATGAGACGTTCCTTTCGTTAAAGAATGAGTGACAGAAATAAGCCGTGGTGATTTATGTTCGGCTTATTATGAATATATTTCGCTTTTTTTGAGATAATGATGGCTTCAGGCTTATTTGACCGGCGTTTCGGTGCGGGAGAAATAAAGAATGCGTTTGCGCGGTTCTCGTTTGGGGGTGTGAATGCGATTTTGTCAAAAATAATCGATTCAGATCAATTCCCCGTTTGCGCCTTTTGATAAGATTGCGTCAGCCAATGATCCACCGAAAAACGCCCCGGCCCGGTCAAAAAGAGCAGCACAAACGCCGTCAAATAAAGCAACGCCATCTCTTTGCTGGGCGGCTTACCGAAGAGCGGATCGGCGCTGTGGACAATCACGCCGGCCACCAGCATCGTGACGATTAATTGCGTCAGCGCCAACCGGGTCGCCGCGCCGGCCATCAACAAGAGCGAGCAGAAAAACTCGGCCCCGACGGCCAGTGTATAACTCAACGAGCTGCCGATACCCAACGGATCGGAGAATGTATCAAAAAGCGTGTCGTACTTGCTTAGCTTTCGCCAGCCGTGCCCGGCCAGCATCATAAAGCCAAAGCCCAGGCGCGTGATCAGCAAGCCCAAATCTATCCATAGGGCCTGGCGGGCCGGATTCATAAAAGTAAACCAATGTTGCAGTAACGCGGTCATTTGGATACGTCTCCTTTGGGTTCAAAATGTGCGCGCGTGTCGGATCGTTCGCGCTTGCCCAAAATCCGGCACAGGCGGCCCAATTCGGCCTGCTCGTCCGCGGTCAAAATAGCCAGTTCCGCGGCAATGCCTTGCGCATGTTTCGGGAAAACCGCTTCGATCAATTCTCGGCCAGGCGCTTCCAGATGAATCGTGATGTAACGGCGGTCGATGGCGCTGCGCTCACGGCGAATGAAGCCCTTTTTTTCCAGATTATCAATAACCTGCACGATATTGCCGGGGCTTTTTAGCAGCTTTTGGCCCAGCTCGCTCTGGCATAAGCCGCCGCAATGATACAACGCCTCCAGCACGGCAAACTGCGAATGGGTCAGGCCGGTTTCGATTAAATGAATATGCAACCGTGCCGAAACAGATTCCGCTGCCCGCATTAATTTAATGTAGACATCTAAGGCCAGGCGCTCTTCGTCCGCGCCGTGATAATGACTTGGTATTTGAAAATCCTTCCTTTTGGAGCACCTAAACGGGATGACGCTTAGGATTTTTGCACGATGCGATTCTTAATTCTTCGGCTTCGATAAGTCTTTAAAAGCCGCAGGCACATTCAGACCGGGATGAACCCAATCGAACAATACGTAGCCCCGAAACTCCGGCATGGCGACCTGCTTGACGGTTTCTTCGAGGCTGAGGCCCTTGTCGATCGCGACCTGAACCTGCGTCTTTACCGCCGTCAGGTAATCAAGATGCCAGCGCAGATCTTCCCGTGTCATCGGCACACCGTGACCGGGGATGACCCGCGCGTCAGGCGGCAAAAAGTCGTAAACTTTCTGCAGCGTCGCCAGCGTCTCGATAAGATGGCCGTCCAGCAGCCAGGGCAGCGCCGGTTTGGTCGCAATAATGGGATTGCCCGCCCACAGCGTTTTGGCGCGCACATCCCAGATAAACAAATCCCCGCCGGTCTGACCGAATCCGAAGTCAATGATGTCAACCGCCCTTCCGCCCAGATCGAGCGTAATTTTGCCGTTGGCCGGAACCAGGATGTCGCCTGTCCGCGCCTGAATTTCCTCAATGCCGCGGTTTGCGCCGAAGTTCTTAATCATAAACGCCTTATCATCGGCCAAATGTCCGTCAATATACGTCTTGGCATTGATATGCTGAATGATGACCGTCGTCTTCGGCAGATACATGTTGCCGTAAAAATGATCGCCGTGCGCGCTGGTATTTACGGCGTAGCCGATGGGTTTCGGCGTTATCTTGCGGCTCAGGTCCTGAACTTGTTTATTCAGCCGCTTGTTCAGCATGGTTTCAATCAATAATGAACTTTTTGAGCCGACGATTAAACCGCCGCTGGTCGCCGCCGCGCCGCCTTTTGCATTTAGATCGCGGGCGTCTTTGGCATAAAAAACATAAACGCTGTCCGTCAGTTTTTCGCTAACCATCTCAACCTTGTTCCCATCCCAAACCGGTTCCGCCCCAAACGCCCGGGTTTGCACAAACAATGCGGTCAACAATGCAGCCAATATGCCGATGCTTTTCATTCGTTTCATGATCCTCTCCTTTTTGTGAGGTCTTCCAACTTCAACGGTGATTACAATACGACGAACACGGTTTTTGACAAAAATAAATTCTAAGGCTAACCCGACATTCGAGCTTCTCATACCGCGCCGGCATTATTGCGCCGGGGTTTTAAACTTGCCAATCCAGTCGCTAAAAGCGGCCAGAAATTTGCCCAAAAATTCTCTGGTCTGAGCGTCAGTCAATTGACCGTCGGCGTCAAACTTCTGCTGCGCCTGGGCTACAAATATTTCGGGGCGATTCATGGCGTGCAAGTTCAGGCAGAGCATAATCTGGCGCAGATGCCCTTGTGCCCGCATCGTCCCGGAAATACCGCCGGACGCCCCCATGATCGCCGCGGGCTTGCCGCCAAAAGGTGGTTGGGGCGGGCGCGAAGCCCAATCAATAGCGTTTTTCAGCACACCCGGCACGGAATAATTATATTCCGGTGTGGCGATCAGGATGGCATCCGCCGCCGCAATTTTGGCGCGGAACTCCTGCACCGGCGCGGGATAACCCTGCGCCTCCACGTCGCCGTTGTATACCGGAATGTTATCCAGATCAAATATTTCGATGGACAGTGTGGCCGGGGCCACTTCCTGCGCCGTACGTAATAGGGCGCGGTTGTAGGACTTTTGCCGCAAGCTGCCGGCAAAGCCAAGGACATTAAAAGTTGCCAATTTTCGCTCCTCTTCAGATATTAGACATCTTTCCAAAATAAATCCGGTCGCGACGCAGCTTTTAGCCCCAGCG
>CAYOLL010000237.1:0-8019 GCA_964404765.1 uncultured Gemmatimonadota bacterium
GGGGCATGTCGCCGCGGTCACGGCAGAGGCTGCCTAAATGGTTTAATGCCCAGGCCATTCCATTTTGATCATTGCTTTGTTCGGCTTTTTCATACGCTAATGTCATGACTTTTTCAGCTTCCTGCCAGTTTCCAGTGTTCATCATTTGCTGTCCAAGCTGTCGTAAATCGGTAGCAGACATTTTTTCCAAATCCTGTTTATTGGCAGGGCCAGTGGTTTGCTGCTGCACGGCCTGCATGATCAAGGTGGCAATCTGCTCGTCGCTGGCCTGGGCCAGTTGGGGGTATTGCTGACGTAACTGGGCAATGAGCGGTTTTAGTTCGGGTGGGATGGGCATGGGGTTGTCCTTTCGTTCGGGTTTAGCTTTCAATTCGTCATTTATAATTCGCCATTTATAATTGCCTGAGCGCCTGCACCGCCCTTTGAGCCTCTTCATGTAAACCCAACATCTCATAGAGTGCTTTAGCTTTTTCCAAACAGTCACGGGCTGTCCTCCAATCTCCTTGACCTATGTAAAGATTGCCCATATCAAAATATATATTGGCTGTGCAATAATAATCTCCACTCCGTTCGGTAAGCTTCAAACCTTTATTATAGTGTTCCAATGCCAGAACGATGTTACCCATATCATGATAAATATTAGCTAGATCGTTATATCTTGTGGCAGTACTCCATTCATCTCCAATTCGATTCATGATTTCTAATGCTTTTTGGTTCATTTCAAGAGCCATCTCGTAGTTGCCTAGCTTATAGTGAATATGGCCTAAGTTACCATAATCCGAAGCTATATCGCTTTCCAAACCCAATCGCTGAGTAATTTCCAACGATTTTATGCACATCTCAATAGCCAAATCATAGTGTCTTTGTCGAGTGTAGATGGTACTCATGTTGCTATAATTTCCAGCTAAATTATTAGGATTGTCTGTTCTAATGTTAATCTCAATTGCCTTTTGTAACAAACCAATGGCTTGCTCATAATGTCCCTGCTGAATGTAAACCCCACTCAGGTTACCACAACCTACGGCCCACGCCTCTTCATTCCCATCTGTAAGCTCAAGCATCTTCTCATAATAATTAATGGCTTGAGAGTATCTGCCCTGCATTGAATTGATATCTCCAATCTCACTGTACATTATCCCCTGCATATGACAATCACCAATTTGTTCAGCCAAGACCAATGCTTGCTGAAAAAAAACTTGCGATTCATTTAGATCTCCACGTTTTTGGCATAGACGCCCTAACAATGCATATGCTGTAATTTGTATCCCCAAATCCTCTTCTTTTTCAATGCTCGCCACACATTGGAGTAATATTTTTTCTGCCTCCTGCCAATGCCCGGCTTTAAGCATTTTTTCTCCACGCCCAAGCAGGTCATAGATGGACACGTTCTTCAAATCTTCCTTCACAATAGGCACAGTGCTTTGCGACTCAATACGTTGCACTACTTTTTGCAAGTCTTCTAATAGTCCTAAAGTTTCATATAATTCTTTAGCATTTTGATAGCTTTTGTGCGCCGAGATATTATCACCTTGTCTATTGTATAGATCGCCTAATCTAAAATACTGATCGGCCAATGAAAAGTGATCACCTATATGCGTTGTCATATATATTGCTTTATGGTAATATTCTATCGCTAAAGGTATGTTGTCCATTTTATCATAAACAGAGGCTAAGTTACCATACCGTCGGGCTATGCCTGGATTATCACCAAGTTGTTCGCCAAGTTCTATCGCTTTTTTAAGCATAGTAACAGCTATCTCATAATTGGTCAATTCCAGATGGGCATTGCCAAGAGAGCCATAACATGCAGCAATACCAATCAAATCTCCGATACGTTCTGCTAATTCAAAATTTTTCTCAAACATTTTGACTGCCTGGTAATAGCGCTTTTGGGTTAGGTAGACACTACCCAAATTTCCGTAAGCTCTTGCTGCATTCTGCACATCACCGAGTTTAACAAATAGCTCGATTACTTTTTGAAGGGGCTCAATGGCCATCTCATCATTACCTTGTTTTAGATAAACAAGGCCAATATTGGCATAACCAACAGCTATATTTCGTTCATCTCCTATTTGTGTACTAATTTTGAGAAATTGGTTGAAATAATCGTGAGCTTGAGCATAACAGTTTTGCACAAGATAAACGGACCCACTTAAGCAATAAACCATCCCTTCTAGACTATGATCATGCAGTTGCTTAGCCACGGTTAAAGCATGCTGACAGAAGTCTAACGGTTCATCGCTGGCCTGGGCCAGTTGGGGGTATTGCAGGCGTAGCTGGGCAATGAGCGGTTTTAGTTCGGGTGGGATGGGCATCGTTTTATCCTTTCGTTCGGGTTAGCTTTCAATTCAGAACCCGTCAATGTGCGATTTGATTTGTTTGCGAGGAATTATGAACAGCGTCCCGCAGTTGCGCTATCCGTTTAAACAATACGTCTGTCTCCTGGGTCATGTCGGAATATTTGGCCAGTTCTGCCTCCAGCGCGGCCACTTTTTTTTCTACGTTATCGCGGTCGGCCTCTTCCTCATCCAGGCATGTTTTCAATTTAAACTTCACATTTACATCGGTTTCGATGGCGTACTTGCGGCGAAGTTCGTAAATTTTCTTACTATGTGTATCGTATATTTCAAGCAAACTTTTGTATTCATCCAGTAATCGTTTTTGCTGTTGATCAGATTTGGGCGACTCAAACTTTAGCAAATTGGCCTTCAATTTCGTTAACTCAATTTCCATTTTGGCCAGTTGGCCTTGCGCTTCCTGCAAAGATTGGACATTCGTAATCATGGTCGAAAAGGCACTATTGTTAGTTTGAAAAATGATTTCAGCATTTTCAGGCGACACAAAATGTTGGGTAAACATCAAGGCATTATTGTAAATCACCGTCAAAGCCAGTCGGAAGGTCTCATTGCGGGGCATGTCACGCAACTGCTGCATCAGTGGATTAGTGATGTTCAGGCGGATGATCATATCTTCTCCGGTCGCACGGAGTAATTTACCCTTGCCCATGCTTTGGAACATCCGGCGGATATCATCACTTTTCAAACCGGCTTGTTGACCCAACGCGTCTACCTCAGCCATGAGTTTGCCAGTTTGGTCGGTAGGTTGCGAGATCAACACTGCTGGTACTGTGGACGGTTCAAAACTAGCGGCTTTAGCCTTTTTCCTGACATTGAGTTCAAACTGCCGTTCTAGGTCGCGCCATTTCTCGTCAGTTGTTTCTTCCTTAAAAATAATGCCAGAGCCTGCCTCTAGGCGTTCCAGCTTGACATTCCGGCGGCGGGCGTATTTTTCCAGAAATTCCTCTTCCATGCCCCAACTGGCGTCAATGACCGGCAGGTTTTTGTGGGCAAAGAGCAGCTTGTGCTGGGTGCCGGAGCCACGCTCGGAAAAGTAGTAGATGATATTTTGGGTCTTGTCTAAATACTCACGCATGGACATATTGCCGTCGCTGGTCTGCATCCGCACCAGGTCGCAGATGCGGTCAAAAAAGCCGTCATCATCTACGGAGCGGGCTTTGATGGTGTTGTTATACGTGCCGACTACCAAATCCAAACGTTGGGGATCGTTGTCTTTGAGATAGCCCAAAAATTCCAGAATGAGCTCGCCCAGCATGTTCCGGATGGTTTGATAGGCGGCATCGCGGACAATCTCGTCGCGGCTGACCGTCGGCAGCAGGGCCGGGGTATTGATCACGCCCTTAATAAAGCGGGCCCATTTGGGCAACAGATCCTTGTCGTTGGCCCGGTTGAACATGCGGGAGATGTAGATGTCCAACTCGCCAAAATCGCGGGTCAATTCGTAGGGAATCATGGGCACGAACAATAGACCGTCCAGCGGCAGCGGCTCGGCTATTTGGATGGGCAAGATGGCCAGGGCATACAGGCCGTAGCGGTCGTTGATATACGCGCCAAAGTCCAGGTGCTCGTCGGTCTTGAGCCAGGGCGGGGTGCAGCTATTGACCTGCTGGCCGCGCAGGAAAATGGGCACAATCAAGAAGTCGGCGTATTTTTTGATGGTCTGGCGCAAGCGGGTCTGGTCGAGCAGGACAAGGCTGGCGTCGTTGAGGTGCAGGACGACTTTGGTGCCGCAATCGGCCTTGTCCAACGGCTCAACGGAATAGTGAATATCGCCCTCGCAAATCCATTTAAAACCGGTTGCGCCGTCTAAGTGGGATTTAGTAAAAATCTCCACCTTGTTGGCCACGGCAAAGGCGGACAGCAGGCCGATGCCAAACTGACCGATGAGCAGCAGAGCCTCCTGCCGACTGGCGCTTTTGAGGTTCTCGCGGGCCTCTTTGGTAAAACTCTTGCCGATAGTGGACAACATTTCGTGCAGGTCTTGTTCGGTCATACCCTCGCCGTTATCGCTAAAGGTCAGGGTGCGGCGGCGCTCGTCAAAGTCCACGCGGATTTCCGGTATGGTAAAGCCGGGCTCGCGGCTCTGGCGGATGATGCAGGTGTCGTGGGCGTTCTGGATCATTTCGCGCACGGCCACATCGGGCTCGGAATAGATGTTGCTGCCCAGCATCTTGAGCAGGCCGGGCAGATTGATCTTGATTTCGTGTTGTTGGGGCATGGGCAATCTCCCTGTTTCAAGCGGTTCTGAAACGTAACGGAATACGATTGAATGTGTGTGCAAAATGGTGAATGGAAAAGTTAACTGCAATGAAAATCGGACTGCACAGTCCTTTTAATATTTTGGTAGGGTATACAGTTCAGCCCGTTTACTGGCTGTTTCGAGAAGCTTAGGGCAAGCCTGCGCCTTTGAGGTTGGTATTTCGGTGTCTAATGATTTGCAGTTGTGCCGGTATATAATCCTTTTTTATCAATCGCAGATATCAAAGAGTTACTTGCCAGATGTGAACTTCCCACGTTCCCGGAAATATCACCGCCAGACGATTATCAACCGGGCTAAAGGCAAATCCATACGTGCATTCCGGATATTTAATCGAACCCGTCGTCGTGTAAAAATTGGCCATTAATTTCCAATCCTGGGTTTGCCAGAAACAGAATTGAGTGCCGATGTCCCGGTAGCCTAACCCGTTATAATAGTTAAATTTTGCCCCCAAAACCCGGCTGTCATAGGAAAAAGATAGGGCAATGGTCCACCTGGTTTCTCCGACGTCTCTCTGCGAAGGAAGCGACAGAACACCTTGATCATAATTTCCCGGCACGATTAATTTCCGATTGGGTATGCCGGGTTCAAGCGTTTGCACCAGAATCGTTTTGATGTCAACGGGAAAAGCGCACATCCGCTTGTTCGGTGAGACCTCATGAATCTCGCCGCGCGGATCGCGGGTGCGTATGTCAATGCCTGTCCAGGATTGGGCAATTTTCTTCAGAAAAAGATAGGTGAACTCTTTCAAATAACGATCCCTGCCCTCGCTGAAAAGCGATTCAATGATAGTGTCACTTTTTCCGTCCGAAGTGACAATACAGGTCAAATCGGCTAACCGCGCACCGGTGAAAGAATCCCATACTTGCGGGCCATATTCACCGGCCTGCGAATTGGAGTTGGTCAAAATGTGCTTTCCATCCGGTGACCACAAGAGATCGTTCAATTGACCCAGTTCTTGGTCACGAAAAAAATGTGTCAGGATTAATTGTGGGGCAATGCCTTTGGGAAATTGAAAATCATCAAATTTTATCACCAGTGCGGACTCCATTTCGGTATTACGCTACTGAAGTCTATATCCTCAATCGTGGCGGTATAAACGTCGCCTAGCGTGGTGTTTCCACAGAATATCAATCGTTTTCATATCTCAAACCGCTCGCGCCAAACAGTTTCTTTAAACTCACAAGTTCTACTCCCGCAACGCTGCGACAATCTCTTGCGCGCGGCTGTACAATTTCAGCTTTTCGTCATAACTGCGCTGGGTCTTGCGGCAGGTGCCGGCAAACTTGGGCGGCATCCGACGGACGATTATTTCCAAATCCACCCGGCTTTTTTCAATCTGCTCTTCAAGGTGCGTCAAATCTCGCCTTAACACTTTACTAAAATAGATTTCGCGCTCACGGGGATCGGGCAGGAATTGGTTGACCTTAGCGCAAAACGCGCAGGCGCAGGTCAACTTTCCCGACCGTGACCAATCGGTCGGCTTTTCCGGCGGGGCGGGAAATTCCGCCTGAATCCGCTGTCGCGCATCGTCGCGAAAGGCGGTCATGATGGCGTGGTCGTGGGCCACGTTTTTCAGTTCTTTGAGCGCCTTGACGATTACCGGACCGTATGTATCCGTCAAAAAGGCGGGTTGTTGTTGAGCAGCCAGTTTTTCAATGATTTCGGCCACATAATCGCGCAGGCCCAGGATGGAAATCACCTTCAGCGTGTCGGGCAACTCACCTTTGGTCAAGCTTCGTCTCGCCGGGATATTCCAAACGGCTTCAAACCACTCTTTCAGGCAGGCCCGGCCTTCGGCGGATTGCAATTGCGTCGTTAATAACCCGCTGATCCACGGAATTGCATCGCGCTTCGTCGTCAAACAATCGTTGATTTCCGATTCGATGACGCCCCAGCCAAAACGCTCCGCAATCGGCAAGACCAACCCCGCTTCGAGATGGAGAAGGCTGTTATCCTCACGTAATTTTTTACGGATCAATTTCCGCATCAGTTCCGCATCGCCGATGGCCATGAGTTCATTGGAAATATCTTCGCGGCTATAAGTGGTCAGCTTTTCAAGAAGATGCTCGGCTAAGCGGATTATGTCTGACCGGTTCCGGGCGGTGGAAATGTCCTGTTCTCGCAACGCTTGCCGCAAATAGTAGACCCCATAACCGACGTCCATTTTGGCAATCATCTCGGCATCGCGCGACTTTGGCCACATAATGACCGCCCCGCGATGATACCAAAGCGCTTTGGTCGCGCCCTCATTGCCCGTCGCTTCCGAGACCTCCACATCACGACCGGGACCTTCCAACAAGGGCGTTTTGGCGATAAGTTCGTCCTCTTCCAGAGCTAGTTTGTTTATGTTTATTTTTTCACCTTTGGCGGTCAAAAAACAGTGGGCGAAAATTTCTTCGTCTACATCGCCGTCTTCTTCAAAATCATCTTCGTCCACATCCTTACTATAGCGGGAATACCGATCATAGTAACCCACAGATCCATAACTGGTCCGGCAATAGCTGACTAAGCATAAAAATGCCTGGCAGTCATTCTTTCCCGCGGCATTCAACAGGACGGACACCTTGGCAAAATCGCCGTTTTTCAGATTCGCCAGGCTGAGGTTTTCCTCAGTATAATCATGCTCCAACAAATAGACTAAGTGGGGTTTTTCCTGCACTTTTGCCGCCCATTTTTCGACGAAGCGACTGACGTTTTCGATATGATCCTGTTGCTCGGATAAAAGCGGCTGCTTCTTGCGATTGGTGATGGCCAAATTATAGATCAAACAGACGCGATAGCCGGAAGTGACCGGCTTAACCTCATGAAAGCAATCGGCATAAAAAGCGACAAAGTGCGACTGAAACATATCCATCTCGGCAAAGGAATACCGGCGCGTCTCGCCGCCGTGACTTATCAATAGTTCGCCGCCTTCGTGCTCGGAGGGCAGGCTGATCGTCAGGGTGGCAAACATGTTCGGTATTTTTTCCGTATCGCGATGGGCGGCAAAAAACGATCCCTTGCCGTAGATTAAAAGCTTGTAGGGTGTGCCTTGAATTTTGCAGTCATACAAGCCCAATTCGTGGCCGATCGTCTCATTGATGATTTTCTGCAGCGCTTTATCCCATTGCGGATTGCTCAGCTCAAAATCCGTGGCGGAAATTTGCCAGGTATTCCGAACCTTTGTGTCCACAATGGTTTCTTCGCCGCGACCATAGGGGGCTTGTTCACTCAGCGCAATCAATGCTTCGGCTTGCGCTTTGGGAACAGGCAGCGAAACAAGCCCCAGACCTTTGACCTTTAGCCCTGGCGGCACCGCCTCTAATGTGCCACTGACGGCAAACGTACCGGGATTTTCGATTTTTGCCATTAAACCGATGAGTTCATTCATACCAATTGCTCCTTGTTGGAAATGTATGGACA
>CAYOLL010000238.1:0-168 GCA_964404765.1 uncultured Gemmatimonadota bacterium
GTAACTTATGAAATAGTCAATGGTTAAAGAACGGACACTAATGCTTGCGAAGGCTCACGTTGGGGAGTTCAACAAGCTATGAAAATATTGACGCCGCAACAAGTTTAACTTTTGCAAGGTTTCCTGTATCCATTGACAAAAATAACCTTGCGAAGGCTCACGTTGGGG
>CAYOLL010000238.1:268-7937 GCA_964404765.1 uncultured Gemmatimonadota bacterium
CTTGAAAATATTGACTCCGCAATCCGTTTAGCCTTCGCAAGGTTTCCTGTATCCATTGACAAAAATAACCTTGCGAAGGCTCACGTTGGGGAGTTCAGCAAGCCTTGAAAATATTGACTCCGCAATCCGTTTAGCCTTCGCAAGGTTTCCTGTATCCACAAAAATAACCTTGCGAAGGCTCACGTTGGGGAATTCAGTAAGCCTTGAAAATATGGACTCCGCAACAAGTTTAACCTTCGCAAGGTTTCCTGCATCTACAGTTCCAGATTAATCAGCGTCCGTCCCCTAATTTTTCCGGCCAGAATTTCTTCAATTTTCGAATCCAGACCGCTTAAGGGGATTTCCTGAGCAAGGCCGCTCAAATGCTCGATGCGCCAGGGGCCGGCCAATTTATGCCAGATTTTTCGCCTTTCGCTCATCGGATAAGTGGCGGATTCAATCCCAATCAGCTTGACGCCGCGGATAACAAATGGGTAGACTGTGACGTTCAACTCGTTGGAAGCTACTAAGCCACAAACAGCGACACAACCCTCATGCTTTGTGGATTTGACCGCGGTAGCCAGAATATTGCCGCCGACTGTATCAATTACGCCGGCCCAACGCGCACTCAGCATCGGCTTATTTTTTGGGTCATCAATAAGCGGATCGTGCCGGTCGATTATTTCCGCTGCGCCAATTTCTTTGAGGAAATTGACTTGATCCGGCTTGCCGGTAGCAGCGACAACACGATAGCCGGCTTTGGCCAGAAGCGCTACCGCCAGACAACCCATGCCGCCGGTGGCGCCGGTTACCAGGACTTCGCCCCGGGCGGGGGTCAGGCCAAATGTCTCCATCTGCCGCAAGGCCATCCCGGCCGTAAAACCGGCCGTTCCCCAAATCATACTTTCACGCATGGACAACCCTTCCGGCAACAAGACCGCCCACGCCGCCGGCACCCGAATATATTGCTGAAAACCACCGGACGTATTTTGCCCCAAGTCAAAACCGGTTACCAACACTTCGTCGCCTTGTTCAAAGGCCGGGCTGCTGCTGTCAACCACAATGCCGGCGGCATCGACACCCGGTGTATGGGGATAGCTGCTGGTAACGCCTTTGTGGCCGGTGGCGGAGAGTGCATCCTTATAGTTGAGAGAGGAATAACGGACATGAATTAGCAGTTCTCCTCCAGGTAAATCGTTGACATCTTTTTGCTCGATGGAGCGGGTAAATTTGCCAGCGGCAGTTTCACGAACAACGAGCGCTTTGTACTTAATAGATCGCATGAAAAAAACTCCTTACATAGTGATTTACTTGACACATAACGATATTAGCTATTATAACATTTGCAAAAAATCCCTGACTGGTTTAAAAACAGCGTGATCAAGTTGCCAATATCCTTTTTGAGCCGCTTCGCCCAAATCCAGGTTAGGCTTATAGCGCGAAGCCAAAAAAGCATGCGCTTTAACAAGATCAACGGTAACGGATTGCGGCGGCGCAAGGGTTTGAGACGTCGCCATTTTTTGAAGCTGTTCAAAATAGGCGATTTCAAACCACTCGCGTGAGGCCAGAAAGGCGCGGACACGGGTTTTTGGCAGGTTTTGATCCGTTAATTGAATTTGACGATCGTTGAGACAGGTTACATATTGCTCAACGCAAAAATAGGCGGGAGCATTTTTAACCGATTCATAACACAGCGTTTCCAGCATTCGCTGCAGAATCAGGACACCGATTCGGGGCTCGGTATCGGTCATTTGCAATTGCCGCTCCGGTTGAGGCAAGGCGGCGTTTTTCAAGGCGGTGCAAATACTGGCAAAAGCCGGGTCCGATGTTTCGTCATCGGCGTCGCGAATAATTCCGATAGAAGTGACGCTTTCATAACCCGACGCATTTTTCAAACCTTTTAGATTGCGCAAAAAATAAGTGACACCGCCAACCGGAATTACTTGAATTTGATTCAGCAACTGCATGTCGCCCAATAATTTATCAAAGAGGTTAACCTCGTCTTTTCCTTCCACCAAAAGGAGTTTAGACCGCAAAATGGGAGTCGGTTCATTTTTCATCGAATTTCCCACCCTTCTTCCAGCACGGATTCCAGGCTTTCCTGATCCAGCGTGACGGCCTCGATACCGTTTTTCCCCTGCTGCAGCCGATGGTAGCGAAAATCATACGGCGGCGCTTCCGTAAAAGCCTGGTGCGCCCCGCGGATACATTCCCAGCTATGCGTTGTCGCAAAAATCTGCACCTCAAATTGCCGCGCCAAATCGGCAATCGCCCGCCAGACTTTTTCCGAAATCGAATAATGAAAACCGTTCTCAATCTCATCAATCAAAACCACCCCGCCGGCCGCGCCGATAATCGCTAATGCAATCTCCAGCAAGCGGCGCATGCCTTCGCCCATCAGCGACAGCGGCAGGAGTTGCGGCAGTTTTATATCGCCATAGATGAACGCCTCCTGTTTGCCGGTAATAATCGTCTGCGCTAAGATTTCCAAACCAATCAAGCGATTTTCGACCATTTGTAAAGAATGGATCAGCGGCTCAAGCTGTTTGTTAAGGCGAAGTTTGCTAAGCTCTGTCGCCAGCTCCGCTTCCGAATTCCTTTCACGGGCGGGCAAAAACTTAACAGGCGGATGAAACGGCATTGCCGGCAACATGACTTGAATTTCCGTCGAACCATCAATATTCCGTCCCGGCAATGCTTTGTAAGCGGTTGTCTTTTTTAATGTCAAATCCGTATGCGAAAATAATATTTCCCACGATAAACTTTTACCTTCCGTTGCTGCCGGGATGATTACGGTACTCGGAACAATGCTAAACTCGATAACAAGTTCGGCCTGACTATCAGTCAGACAAATTTTTTGGCCGGTATTAAAGTTGAAAAAATACGTTGTGACCGGTTCCTGCATCGGAATAAGTTTGAATCCGCGAAAGGCATTTATTTGAAACAGCGCCTCCGGTTGCAAAGTCGTATATATATAAAGCGCCTCCAACAGCGCCGTCTTGCCTACATTGTTTTTGCCCGAAATCAAATTAATCCGTTCCAGCGGGGCAATGTTGAAATCGGCAAAGCAACGAAAGTTTTTGATTGAGAATTGTTGTTGCATTCTAAACTCCGGGGGAAAATTGTGCTACTTTTGAATCTGAATCGTGCCGCCCTGATCGTATGGCAAGGCCACATCGCCGCCCGGCAACCGCGTCAGCATGTCTCCGCGTAATTGATAGCTGACCGAGCCGCCCTGCAAAACCTGCTTGATAGCCATGCCCGCTTCCAAAAAATTGACTCGAATCGGGAGTGTTAACTGCGTTTTACCGTTTTTGGCGATTTTCATAGGCGCGGAAGTCAGACTCTTGGCGATTTCGTTGCCGCTCAAGATGACATTGTGATTAAACTTTAGAACGTCCAATTCCAGAAGATTGGGGTTTTCAATCTCTACCTCCAGCACCAGGCTGACGCCCGTCAGGCTTAAATCCTTTGTTTTAAGTGATTTGAGCGCCAGATTTGGTTTTTTTAGTAGCGGAAAAGTGCCGCTGTAGGAAAAGGGAATGCCAACCGCGCCAATCGGTGTTTTGACCTGCGCAGTGCCCTGCATCCGATACGGCGCTTCCTGATTGTTGACAATGCTTTTGACAGACTGAAACAGGTCACTATAAACAATTTTAGCCGGCACGGTAAAGCCGCTGCTGCCGTTGGCCGGAATCTGCAAGCCGGTCTGCTGTTCACCACGCAAAAACGGGTGGCTATCCACTTCCAGATTATAACTGAAACCGGTCAGGGTAATGCCAATCGCATTCGGATTTTGAATGCGAAAGTTGATATTTAAGTCAATGTCTTTCAACGAGATGCTTTGGATGGCAAAAGACTCGTAATTGATTTTCGGTTGATCAAAAAGATTCTTTAGTCCCGCGCAGGAAAAACCGGTCATCATTAAACTTAAGCTTACGATGATAAGAACACGATGCTTCTTCATAAGAAAAATGCCCTTCTTCTTGGTTTTATTTTTTGTGCCAATTCCGAGGCTAACCGGATGGCTTTTACTTCAACAGCAAGGCGCTGGCAATACCCATCAATGCGCCAAAAACGCCACCCCACACGACCAGCCAGCCCATGTGCTCACGGATCATCTGCTCGACCATCTGTTTCACGCGCAGAGGCGTCAGGCGTTCTAACTCGGTATCAATCATTAGTTCGACTTTTTCACGAAAGTTGCCAAAATCTTTCTCGTTTTCCAACAGTGAATTAACATCCAAATGATCTAAAAAATTGACGGTGCGCTGTCGAAATTCTTCTTTAAATGGCTGGCGTAGCGGTTCCATGGCTTTTTTGCCGGTAACTTTCAGCAAAATTCCGTAGTAGGATGCATTTTGTACTACATTGACAAAGCCGTCGAACATGTCGTCAAAGTCAACCTTATCAATGACGGCTTCGAAATGGAATTCTTTGTGAAAGGCGCTTTTGGCGACGACGGCAAAGTTTTTTTCGGTGAAAAAATTCTGCAAAATTAGACTGCGGATCGCGTTTTTAAATGCCTCGAACCGCATTTCAATTACGCCGGAGCCGTATAAGTACGGCACTTTTTCAAAGAGCATGTGTACGGCTAACCAGTTAGTAAACGCGCCGGATAAGGCGTACAAGCCTGCCTCGGCCATGACTTCCCGACCAGGAAATTCAGGGCTGAAGTAGGCAATCCCAAAAACCAGCGCGGAAATAAGATTTGTGAAAAAGCTCATGTTAAAAGTGATGTTGATAGAAAAAAGTCGCAAGTTGAAAGTCTCTTTTTAAAGGAAGAAATTGCATGATGAAAGGGGAAGCCAACGACATGCTAATGTCGACAGGGGACGTTAGCAACAGATTTTTCGGCATGATTTTCTCCGACTCTTATTTTTCCCGCAATTTTTGAGTGACCTTATCAATCAATTTCAAGATGAATGCCGTTGTTTTTTTTCGCATACTCTTTTCCAAGTGACAAATTTAGCATTTGAAGCACGGTGTCATTCCGACAGGAATCTTCCCGCAAGATAACGCACAGCTAAATTTTAAAAAGATTCTTACAAAATGACAACATGCCGGATTTGTTGTCTGGAAAAGAGTAATGATGAAAATGAAAAGCAAACCGTAAAAATTAAATTGTTAATGATCAACGGCTAATTGCTAACGGTTAACTTCAGCGTGTTGAACCTTAGCTCGACACCTATGGGGTTAGATCTCACAGGGATCAGTAGCGCTGGACATTGGCTGAAGCACGTGGTTCAGGTTCGTAGGGGGTTGGCCAGTAGTCTGTGACCTTTGAAATGAGACCGTCTTCGAATTCAAAGATGGTCAGACCCGTCATTGGAGGCGCAGCGCTCTGAAATTCGATGAGCGTCATCGCACTATGCTCGTCTGCGATGCACTTTACAACCTTCGCGGACCAAGCACCCGGCCATGTTGCAAAGAAGTCGATGTACCCTGTGCTCCCGGTGATTCGTTCCTTAGTCTGGGGCGCCTCATAAACCATATTCTGTGCGAGCAGTTGGCCGAATTTTTTCCAGTCTCGCATATTCGCAAGCTCCCAGTGTGCTAGTGCGATTGATCGTGCATTCATTGCCGAGCTCCGGATCAAGTTTGATGCGTTTTGTGAGCCGCCACCTGACGCGGTCGCGGCGCAGGTCTGTGAAGTCTACACTTGCGCATTAGCGCTTCATCCTACCGATAATTTGTTGATTTGATCGATTGTCAGACCGGTAAATTTTATAATTTTGGCTTTGTCTTCTCCGTCACTCAGCATATTTCGGGCGATCTCTTTAGCCTTTTCATCTTTGCTTTTGCTAATTTGATCTTCCAAATTTTTGACCTTTTGGCTTTGCCCTTCTTGCTCTTTCATCCGCGCATTTTCTTCCGGCGTCACGTGGCTTGTTTCGATTAGATCAAAAACATGCTGAATCTCCGGGCGATATTTCGTCTCATCGACTTCCTCGTCGAAGGTATCCACAATCGCTTCCATCCATTCCCGCAACGCAGGCGGGGTCTCCTCATTAGCGTAGCACGGGCAGATGTAGATGACTTTGTGGAAGATTTCACCCAACGGCGTACCTTTTCGATTCTTCGGGTCAAAGTCTATAAACGCCATATCGGTTTTATGCCAATCGCCGGATGTTAAAACCACTAACGTATAGACGGTGAGGTCAGGGCGATAGGTTTTGGAACGCGCTGCTTGTTCGAGCAAGGCTATGCAATGATAATACAGAAACTGATCATAATGGTCGGGATAGCGTTGCTGCTGAATATCCACAATCACCCGGTTTTTGAGGTCTTCGGCATACAGATCAAAGCGCGGTTTGACCGGGCCGATGGGAATATCAAAAGCTTTTTCCTGGGTGACTTCATTGATTTCGAGATGAATGCCCAAGAAGTCATTGGCAAAAGCGGTAAAAACCTCCGGCTGCCCGAAAGCTTTTTTGAAGATGGCATCGTATCGTAATGGGGCCACATGTTTCATTGGTTCTTACCTTCGTAAAAAATATTAGACCTTACAACGCCGCGGGAAACACTTTCAAGCGCTCGTTAGCGCGTCACTCTGTCGATAGTTCGTTGATTTGATCAATCGCTAATTTGGTAATTCTAGCAATTTGCCCAATGGGTAAGCCTTCTTTTCGCATTTCGCGTGCAAGTTCTTTTCGCTCCTCCTCGCGGCCATCCAATTTGGCTGAATCAAGCGCTTCCTTTTCGCTTCGGCGGTTCTCTTTATACCGCTCGTAAGCTTTTCGTTGCTCCGGCGTCATCTTCAGCAAGTCCAACTTCTCTTTGGCTTTCTGGATATTCTTCGATTTAAATTCTGGCTTGATTTCCGAGTTCTTGAAGAAATACACCCACTCGTCAATGTCTTTTTTGATTTGGTTGTGGAAGCGCTCCACCTCAATCAAATAATACTCCGGGAAAATGTTGCGATCTGACTTGAAGCCGTTGCCTAAAACAGCATCCTTTTTGCGATGCCGAAACTCCAACTTTTTGTGATCGTTAAAGCCGTAAAAATCAGTCCTGCCCCAGTAGATATAATCGGTCTCGCCTTCGCCCAATAGAAAATACAGAATGTTAATCGAGATGACCTTTTTCACATTCGCATAAGATTCGCTTAATCCCATCCGTTCGACAATCGCTTTGGAACAGCCATATAAGAGTCGCTCCAAATAATGAATCTCCCGATCATTTTGGACTTCAATGATTAGGATTTCGCCGTGTTCATCTTCAACAACCAAATCCACCCGATTAAATTTATCGGACTCATGTTCTTGATTGCTCTCGCTTTCAACGATAGACAGGATTTTGATATCTTTCTCTAGCAGTGTGCTGAGAAAACCTTCAAGCACATCGTAGTTGGCTTTGTCACGCAGGATGTTTTTGATGGCCCAGTCAAAGCTGACCAGCGTTCGTTTTTCGTTCATAGTTTTTACCTCCACAAAAGAATTAGACCTTGTGATGATCATCACAAGGTCTAATATCAAAGCTCAATTTTAAAAAGTCAAGCACCAAATGGGCGTCATGGCATCGGCTTTATCGTATAATCCAAGATGTTGTCATTTTGATCAAGCAACGATTTTACACGATTTGTCCAGCTTTCCCAATAAGGAAATCCACTTGTGTACCAGGCTCCAACAACTATGTAATTGCTCAAAAAGCGTGGGTAACCTTGCGAAGGCTTTACTGCAAAACTTGT
>CAYOLL010000239.1:0-7862 GCA_964404765.1 uncultured Gemmatimonadota bacterium
GGTGGTACATTTTTATTTGCCGATTTTTGGTACAGTTTAATGTGCCGATTTACAGTTTGTAATGCTATGTAAATATTATCGTTATATGATAATCGCTGACGTCAAATTAAGCCGTCATTTATTAAGGCAATGATAACCGGTACAAGCTAACTATTTCTGCCAAAATTGTCAAGGTCAGGCAGCTATTTTTGCTTGTTCTAAGAAACGGGATTCGTTAGATTGCCTTAAACTCGGCAACTACTTTGTCAATAATTCAGGCAATGGCTAACGGCCTACAGTCTAAATAATCTAAGTAATCTCTTCCATGAATCTATTTTCTGCAAATCACTTGGCCATTATTGGCGCCGGCGCAGTTGGAACGGGGCTTGGACAGTTACTCTATCGGGCTGGTTTTGAAGTTGTTGGGGTTGTCAGCCGTCGACTTGCATCGGCACAAAAGCTGGCGGCGCGCTTTAAGAACTGTCCGGCCGCAGACCATCCCGAAGCGATTTGCGGGCTGGCCGAAATGGTGATGTTGTGTGTGCCGGACCCGGCCATCCAAATTGTCTGCGAAGATATGGCCAAAAAAGGTTGCTTTCGCGCAGGTATGTATGTTTTTCACACCAGCGGATTACATTCCAGCGCACTTTTGCAAGCCGCTGCCGCTCATGGGGTGCACTGCTTTTCATTCCATCCGCTGCTGCCTTTTAGCGCGGATGCGGATGTTCAATTGCCGGCAACTTTTTTTGCCGCGGTCGAAGGTGATCCGGCGGGCACGGCGGCCGGCCGGCATATCGCGGAACGGATAGGGGCAACTGCTTTTTCGGTTGACGCGGCTCAGAAAAATCTATATCATACCGGCGCCGTCATGGCTAGCAATTATTTAGTTACGCTGTTCGCTTTAGCTTCGCAGGTAATGGCAGCCGCCGGGGTTGAGGCCCGGCTTATTCCGGAGATTTTGACGCCACTGATGCAGCAAACGCTATACAATGTCAGCCGGCAAGGTTTGGCCGGATTGACCGGCCCAATAAAACGCGGAGATGCTGAAACTGTCGCGCTGCATGTAGCTGCCTTGCGCGAGTTTTTACCGGAATTAATTGAGATATATCGTAAACTGGGTTGGCACACGCTGCAATTAACGAATCATCCGTCCGATCGTTTTCACGCGTTGTACGAAAGAGATTTTTGCAATGATGGTTATTGTTCAAAAAGTGTTGGTATAGCCAAACCTTGCGAAGGTTAAACTTGCGGCGGATGCTAATATTTTCACGGCTTTCACAAACTTACAGACGGGAACCTTCGCAAGGTTAACTCAACGGTTATTGAGAAATTACCAATGATAATTTTAAGACTGCACATCACAACGTATCTGTTGATTTCACTGTCGGTTGCTTTGAGTCAGGCGATGCCCATCCCGGGCGACTTGACGCAGCCGAATATTGGCTATTTTGAAGAAAGCCGCTATACCGGTAACGAAGATTTTTTTGTCCAATCACCGGACGGTCTCTTGACGTTGGCTAAAGCAGGTTTTAATCAGCATAGAAATTATTCGCTGGCACGACTTTTATTACGCCAACTGATTCTTCGCTACCCGGATTATGAGCATTTAGATGAGGCCATGTATTATCTGGGCCGCATTTATTATCAAGCGGAAGATTATGAAAATGCAGCCGGCGCATTTGAAACGGCAGCCCGGGTTGGCAAAGATGCAGACATGATTTATCAAGGCACGTTTTGGGCCGGCAAAAGCTATTTTTCGCTCCAGAAAGATGAACTGGCTTTAAAGCAATTCGGAGCGGCTATGCTGATGGATCTGGCCTCGGAAGAGGCGACTTCGCTGCTATTTTGGATTGCACGCACATATTTCCGCCTGGGTCGTTATGAGGAGGCGTCTTCTTTATTCCAAAGCCAGGCATTTAGCGGGGCGCATCATCAAATAGCGCCCTATTTCTACTATTTCTCCACTCAATCTTTACTGGGTTTGGGCGATTATACCAAGGCCGTCAGTGAGTGCCGGGAATTTTTAAGCACTTTTCCGAGCCATCCGTTAGCGCCGGAAATTTATTTTAGCCTGACCCTGGCCTATTCCAATCTGGATCAGCCCGACTCAACTTTAGCTTTTGCCGATAGTTGTTTAAGCCGCTCTTCCTATTGCTATCACGATTCGTTGGGCAATCTGCAGCTCCGTCCGGCGGATGAACATGTTTTAATGCTGTCTGAAAAGCCGGAACTCTGGTGGGTTGATGATGTTTATTTTTTGTATGCCTGGCAGAGTTTTTTAAGTGGCAAGACCGAGCGGGCTTTCTATTTTCTAGAGCATTTTAGTGATTATTTTCCGACTTCGAGCTGGCGCTTTTTGGGGCTGTACTATGCGGGTACTATGGCCTATGAGAAGGGGGATTTTGAGCAGGTCGCGCACTTAATGACGCAGTTTGTCGACAAGTTTCCTCAAAACCCGTTGGCAGCTCATGCGCTGTATCGTAAAGCCTGGGCGCTGCATCGGCTGGATCAAAATAAGCAGGCATGCGAGGTATTTGAGTCAGTTCAAAAAAAATATCCCTCGTCGCCGTTATACGCCGAAACGCTATTTTCAGCGGCGGAACTCAACTATTATGCAGATACGTTTGATAAATCGCGTGAAAATTATTTGGAAATTATCCAGACATTTTCCAAGACGAGTTTCTATCCGGATGCGCTTTATGGCGCGGCCTGGTGTTATTTTCAACAGAAGCAATATAAAGATGCTTATGATTATTTTGAGCTGTTTAAAACGCAGGCCGTGGAGGGTCGACAACGCGAAATTGCCAACTTTCGGGCAGCCTTAGCTTTATTTTATGACGGCCGTTATGAAAAGGCCATCGCCGCTTTTGAAGTTTTTTTGCAAGGAAACGAAGCAGACCCGTTCGCGGATCAGGCGCGCTTTCGCATTGCTGAAGCTTATTTTGAATTAGAGAACTATGAGTCGGCCATAGAAAGTTACCAACTTTTACTAAAGACGTATCCGGACAGCCCAAATGCCCCACGCGCATTAGCGGCATTAGGTCAGACGTACTTTAATCAAAAAAAATATCGTCAGGCCATTCAAAATCTGGAGCAGCTTGAAAAGTACGACAATCCGTTATTGCAGGAGGAGGGTTGGTATTTGATAGAGCGCGCGCTATTTCAACTGGGTGTGTACAGCCATCCTTCGGACATTTTGCGAAACTATATTAAAAAACACCCCAATAGCGAGCGTGCGCCAAAACTGCAAAAAGAATTGGCTTATTACTATTATCAAAATCAGCAATACCACCAGGCGATTGAGGAGTATAAAAACCTCATCCTCAAATATTCCGGCAATCCCATGCAGCCGGAAGCCGAGCACATGATCGGGGTTTGTCATTTCCAGCTTAAAGATTATGATGCCGCCCGGGAGTGGTTTGGTTATGTGCTCAAACGGCGTAAAGAAACCAGCTTTCATGCGGCCTCGCGTTTTTACTTGGGCAAAATCCTGGCGTTGGAAGGCAATGATCGGGACGCTTTTAAAGAATTTGAGGCGGTTGTGACGGACTATCCCGCTTCAAAAACAGCGCCTCTGGCTTTGCAAGAAATTGCCGACAGTTATAGCCGACTGCGAAAATGGGATGAGGCCAAGCTGGTTATCAAACGACTGATTGACAACTATCCCGACAGCAATAATATTTGTAGCGCCCGGCTTAAGCTGATCACGATCGAGATTGCCCTTGGTGAGCCAAATGAATTGAGTAAAAATCTATCGGCCTTAACACGAGCGAGTTGTCCGGAAGAAAGTATGCTGGAGGCATTGAGCACAATGGCCGATTTTTACTTTGATAATCAGAACTTTAAAGAAGCTGAAGATTTGTTCGAGGAGATTTATATCAAATATTCCCGCTTTGAAGAAGCGCGCTGCAAGGCATTGTATAAAGCCGCCCGTTGTGCCGTTTTTTTCAAACATTACTCCGTTGCGCGCGATCGGCTTGGTCTGGTTTTACAAGGCGACTGTGATTATCTGAATTTAATTAAAGAATCCGAAAAGCTGTTGGAAATCATTAAAGATAATGGTTGAGATGTCCTCGGTACTTGAAGCCGGCAAGCTTCAGTATTGGCGCAATGTTTAAGTGCCGTGGACGTTACTGCTGATTTGATCGCAAGTTACCATTATACATTAATATTAATCGGAGCCGATAAGCGCCGCCACGGTCTTTGCCGTCGCTTGCACAACTGTGTAGCCCGGACGATAGCCGAAATCGTTTTTAGCTCTGGAAATATCATAATAATGACTCGTCGCCAGCGCACTACATAAAAAGCGGGTCAATCGCGGCTCGCCTGGCAAGGATAGCAGTTGATGCGCCCATTCCAACGTCGCCCCAATTCCCCGACCCAATGTTAATGAAATTCTGGTTTGCACCGGCGAAATTCCCAAATTCTTCAGCAAACTGTTAATCCAGTCCCACAAAATGACGGGTTCATCCTGACTGATAAAATAGACCCTTCCTGCCACCGGTGAGTTGGGTCTGAGGGCATCCGCCGCCAGCAAATGCGCTCTGGCGGCATCTTCCACAAAGGTAATATCAACCCGGTTTTGACCGTCGCCAACCTGAACTAATTTGCCTTGTCGGGCGCGAGCAATGAGCCGCGGTAGCAAATGCGGATCGCGCGGGCCAAAAATCAAGTGCGGCCGCAGTGAAACAGTCTGCAAATCCTGCCCATTGGCGGCAATAACTTTTTGCTCGGCCAGGGCTTTGGTATGTGAATAAAAATTCTCGTACCGACTTGGATATGGCAGTGATTCGTTACAACCTTCATGATTTTGACCATCAAAAATGACGCTGGGGGAACCGGTAAAGATGAGCTTCGGGACATTATTGGCCAGGCAGGCGGCAATCACATTTTCCGTACCGCACACATTGGGCTGATAAAAAGATTCCCAATCCGCCCAAATACCCGCCTTAGCCGCGACATGAAACACGGCATCCATCCCGACGCAGGCCCGGCGCAGTCTGTCGCTATCCTGCAAATCACCCTGAATACAGCGAATGCCCGACGTTGTCAATTCCGGATAGTCGCCGCGAGCATAACAGGCCACTGAATCCCCACGCCGAGCCAATTGCTCGCAGACATAGCGGCCTAAAAAGCCACCCCCGCCGGTTACTAACGCTTTCATTACGCCCCCAAAAAAGAAGTGCGCCGAGACGAACATCCCCGCGCACTTCAATCAGCCCTTGTTTTACCAAATAATCAAACGATGAAAAAACCCAGCACTTTTCGCAACTCATCCAAAAAAATGGGCAAATCCGGCCCGCCAATTTTAATCCGTTGACGATTAAATTCGCCTTTTTCGGTTGGACTGCTCTGCATAATGGTTAGGTAGCGCTGACCATCGGTCAGATCATGCACGTCAAAGAAGTACGTGAAGCCGTTCACCTGGCAATTGGTCGAAATAACGACTTGATCCTCTGCCTTGGTTCGATTGTCGGCCAGTCTGCTCAAACGGGTTGTACTTGGCAACTGTTGGATCTCGTCACCTTCCAAAAAAGCATCCAGGGTATTAAATCGACGCTCTTTTTCCACAGCCGAAGGTTCTTTTTTAAATGCGATTGCTACCTTAGTCGGCGCTTGCTTTTGTGGCTCACCGGCCGGCTTCTGTTGTTGCGGCGCAGGCCGTTGTTGTGGCGCGGGACGTTGTTGCGGACCTTCGCCTGTTTGTGGTTTTCCTTCGCTGCCACCGGCGCTGCCGCTGCGGCTGCGCCTTCTGCGATTGTTACTCATGTTTCCTCCAAAAAAGTTAAAAAGTGAACGCATTTATAAACATAGGGAGGAACGAAGCCTGGATAATACAGCATTTAAGATAATGATTTTGGAGATTGCTTTTTCTTTACTCCATGCTCTTGCTTCGTGCTCTTTGCTCAAAATGATGCGGAGCAAAGAGCATGAAGCAGGAGCAAAGAGCATCGAATGTCTTACCAAAAACATTTTCTTAAATTCTATAACTGAGTTTTTTCAGGAATACGCTGAATGATCGTGGAACTACAGAATTTATTTAGCATGTATTCCTGAACATTTAACAGCGTTGCAAAATCCGGGTTAGCAGGCTTGTCCGACAATCATGCCTGGGCTTTAAGTTCATGAATCAGCCGAACTGCCTTTTCGGCATGGTATGAACTCCGCACCAATGGACCGGATTCTACATGCTTAAATCCAAGCTTAAGCCCCTCCGCCTGATACATCGCGAATTCGTTGGGGTGAACATACCGCGCCACGGGCAAGTGCTCGCGCGTGGGTTGAAGATATTGACCGATGGTCATTAAGTCGCACGCCGCTTCGCGCAGATCGCGCATAAGCTGCAGGACTTCTACCGGCTCTTCGCCGATGCCGACCATGATGCCGCTTTTGGTAATCAGGCCGGCGCTTTTGCAACGGGCCAGCACTTCCAAAGATTGATCGTAACGGGCTTGCGGACGCACAACGGAATAACGTCGGGCCACCGTTTCCATGTTATGCGCCAGCACATCCGGCCGGGCGTCAACGATTTTTTGCAGGGCCGGCAGTGAGCCTTTGAAGTCCGGGATCAGCACTTCCACGTAACATTCGGGCAGCTTTTCCCGCACACTGCGGATCGTAGCGCCAAAAATGCCGGCGCCGCCATCCGCCAGTTCGTCCCGATTGACGGAAGTGATGACCACATAGTTTAAGCGCATTTCTGCGATGGCTTCGGCTACGCGATCGGGCTCGGCCAGGTCCAGTTCAGTAGGACGACCGGTTTTGACTGCGCAAAAGCCGCAGCTACGGGTGCAGGTATCGCCCAAGATCATAAATGTAGCGGTGCCGTTACCCCAGCATTCGCCCAGGTTCGGGCAGCGCGCTTCTTCGCAAACGGTGTGCAGCTTGCCGCGGCGCATGGTCTGGTTAACCGCGCCATAGCTGCCATTGCCCGGCAGTTTTATTTTAAGCCAATCGGGTCGGCGTTGCCGTTCTACTTTTTCTTCTACACATGCGCTCATTTTTAAACCTTTACAAAATAACCTTGCGAAGGTTTACGCCGGGGAGTTCAGCGAGCTTTGAAAATATTGACGCCGCAACAAGTTTAACCTTCGCAAGGTTTTATACATCAATACCAAGGGTTAGCGTTGAAACCGGTTATTTTGAAATACCAAGTCAGCCTAATATCAAAAATCAGGCATCAAAAGTCAAGGGAAATTGACAAGATGGCCTTGCGCGGGTCAATTGATCGTGGGGCCGCGCTTATCTGACGCCGGAAGCGTGTATTCCGGGACGCTTTAAATTTTAATTGCAATTTATTTAGCCGGTTGTAATTTAAACCAATATTAAAGCTAATTTAATTTGGAAGAGCCGACAAATTGTTGACAGCAGAAATCAGTCGATGATTTCAAAAGATCATGAATATATTTTTAGTATCCGCTCAATAAGTCCGGGTAAAGCAAACCTTGCGAAGATTATACTTGGCGCGAGAGTCAATATTTTCAAGATTGTCAGCGGTTTGCGGCGTAAACCTTCGCAAGGTTACCCTGATTTTTTGAGCGGATACTATTTTTACTTATGGTAAGTCAGACGATTTCAAATTAAGAGGGAAAGCTTTTCCTCGTAATTGCTCAAAAAGTGGTGGTAGACCGAACCTTGCGAAGGCTTCAGTGCACGATTTCACAAGTTTTGCAGTAAAGCCTTCGCAAGGTTACCCACGCTTTTTGAGCAATTACTTTTCCTCCCGCTAATTGCCGTTCAATCAATAAATTACCATTTTTTTTTGCAAAAAGCAGGCCGCTTTTCCGCTTGACATTTCTCCTTTTTCGTATAAGCTTAGCTTGCTTTTGGTTTAATTTGACATCACACATAGTTTCATAATTTGTTTTCTATTTGTAAATTAA
>CAYOLL010000240.1:0-7847 GCA_964404765.1 uncultured Gemmatimonadota bacterium
TACTGAATGACATCCACGGCCCCGGTCGCTTTCCACAAACTTGTACCAAGAACCTAAATTTTTTTGTGATCAATCCAGGGCGTTTGCCCTTTTTTTATGAATAGACATTTGCTTTTTTCTTTCGCACACTTCTATGATTCGTCTTCTTCTAAAACCCTTAGGTACTCTTTTAAAGATTCAGGACCACGAATGGCCTAAGTTCATACTGCTGTTTGCGATCTATCTCTTTATCGGCATCAGTATCGATCTTGGTCGAAACTTTGCGGAAGCAATGGTTGTTGCCCAGGTCGGTGTGGCCAAGCTGCCTTTGATGTTTGTCTACAGCTCAATTGTAACGATCTTAGTCTCGCTGCCTTACGCCATCTTTGCCGACAGTATCAAAAACTCACGCCTGCTCATGAATATGTCCGCTGTCATGGTGATCGTGCTGGTATTTCTGTATATCGGCATCGCCATGACCGAAAACGATGGCGCTACACATGAAACTCCCTGGTTAATCTATTTGCTTTACATCTCCTCAACCGCGTTTGCCACAATCAGCACTTCGCATATTGGTACGTATTTGCAGGATCATTATAACCCGCTGGAATGCAAGCGTCTGCTCCCGCTTATTTTAACTTCGACCCGCTTTGGCGGGATAATAGCCGGCGTATTGACCTCAGTTATTGCAATATATTTTAACGAGGTTTTACTGATCTTAGTCTGGGCCATCTTTCTTGTTGTCGGAATATGGTTGACGTATTATACGGAGAAGAAACATCCTTCCGTCAGCGATATTGACCGTATCTCGCGTTCGTCCTATCGCGGTTACATTGACAACCTGGTGGAAGGGTATAAGTATGTAATGAACTCCAAATTCTTGCTGGTTACGGCACTATCTGTTTTTGCGCTCTATTTTTTACGCAACATCTTTGACTATATTATCAATGCCATGTTCTCTCAGATTTATACGACGCGTCAGGAGCTCATCGCCTTTTATGGATCATTCACCATTTTTATCCATACCAGCGGTGCCTTGCTGCAGATGTTGGTCACACCACGGCTTATTGCCTGGCTGCGTATCGGACCGGCAGGAACAGTTTTCTCCTGGACATCTCTCATCAGTATGCTGGCGTTGGGTTTTTCCGCGGTAACAGGCATTGGTTTGTGGTTTTCCGCAGCATTTGCCCGCTTTAATCGGTTTGGCTTGTTATTTGCCTTTAATAATCCGATTTATGCCCTCTTTTTTAATGCCGTTCCGCCGGAAATACGGGGTCGCGCCCGTGGTTTTATTACCGGTTTAGTCCTGCCATTAGGAACCTGTGCGTCTGGAATTTTGATGCTTTTGCTGATCGAATTGCCGCAGGCTTACAGCATTTTTATCATTTTGGGCATTATAACCGCCGTTTATTTTCAGATAGTATCCGTTCAACGATCTCACGAATACTCAAGAGCATTAGTCAAGCTGTTGGAAGAAGGTAAGTTTGATCAATTGGCGATTGCCGAACCAAATTTTGGTAAGGAATACAACGAGCTAACCCGCAACATGCTACTCAATATGTTCCGTGGTAAGGACGAGCAAATGACAGGGTTTAGCGCAGAAATCCTTTTGGAAATCGCCCCGAATATCCTGCTGACTGAAATCCCGCATAAGGTGCTTTCCCCCGTTGCCAGCAACGCACTTCAAAAACAACTGATCGGCTTTTTAGATCGAATTGAAGGCGGCGGCGCCGTTATAAGAAACATTAGCCAACAGATGATAGAGGATGATTCGAAAGAAGTGCAAGCATTAACCATCGACATGCTTGATCATTACAATATAGAAGCGACGGACCTGGTACGGAGCAAATTAGCGTCAGACTCGCCCCGCGTCAAAAATATGGCAATTATCTACTTCCTTCACCTTGGAAATGAGACGGAAAAAAAAGAAAGCTTTGATCACTTAGACACCTGGACCAAAACATTTACAGAATCCGATAAAAGTTTGCTGATTGAATTCTTGGGCAAAACCAAGGACCCACGTTTTTTGTCTCGCCTGTTCGCGTGCATTGATATCAGCAATCTCAAAGAAACACGATTTATTTTACAAGCGATGCTTGAAATTTACGAAGCCGTTAATCAGGCAAAGAAGCGTGATCCGGAACACTTTACAAAGCAACGCGAACAAGAATTGATCGCCTTAATGCATGAATCCATCCGGTTACACAAATCTTCGGAAATCCCGGTCTTATTGGTCAAAATTCTGGCCCTCTTTTTTTCAATCGAAGGCATTCCGGCGCTGACACAATATTTAGGTACCGAAAACTATGAGCTAAATGATGAACTAATAAAATATTATCGCACACGAGGGAGTGAGGCCAAGACCTTTTTAGCGGAAACTTTTTTGACCCAAAAAACAGATCAGTACGCGGAAGCGCGGGCCCAGGATACGGTTGCAATCATTCTGGCTTCGGACAATCGATTCAAAAAATATTTAGAGGATTATCTATCGGTCGAAATGGAGAAAATATACCATCGCTATATGGACATCGATTTCCTTTTGCAATACAAAAAAATTCCAATTCCACATGCCGATGTTGTTGAAGCGCTTAAACTTTTTATAGAAATACTCGAGCTGAAAATTTCGCAAACAGTAAATAAAATTATCAAAATCTTGACTGAAATGGGTGACCGAAAGCGGATGGAAACCGTGCAGCGGGTAATTTTTAGCAAGAATGCGCGACATCGCGCACAGGCCCTGGAAACTTTAGAAAACATCAGCATTCCATCCATCGTCAAGCTGTTGCAGCCGGTCATTAGTCAAAAAAGTTTAACTCCGGAAATTGAGCGCGCAGCTTATGAGTACTTTGGCATACGAAGAATGAGCTCGGATCCTATGTTTTATCGTTATGCCTGCGACAATGATAATTGGATTCGGGCAATGGCGATTGAAGTTGTCGGGCTGGTGGTCAGCCACAGCTTTCCGCCATCTTTATTTGCTGAAATTGAGGATAAAGCCGAAGCTGTTTTCTTTAATGCGCTTAATGATCGCAGCCCATTTGTGCGCGAGGCGGGCTGTGTCGCATTGCGGCGTTGTGGCTATCTGTATCAAGACGCCTGGGAAAATCTGGCCAACATGTTGTACAAAAATAATGAACCCCAACTATCTGTAAAGGCCCAGGCTGTTCAGACCATGATTCTCCTGAAGCAGGTTGAAGAACAAATGCTGGCCCAACGGGTTATACAATCGGAGGACGGATTACAAATGCAATCTACGATTGAAAAAACGGTGGCTCTGCGCCGTGTTCCCATTTTTGCCGGATTGAATCTGGAGCAGCTCAAAACATTGAGCACTATTTGCACAGAAGAATATATTTCGCAAGGCGAAGTGCTGTTTGCTGAAGATGAGCCGGGTGATCAGATGTACGTCATTTTGGAAGGCAAGATCAGCATTTATCGCGATTATAAGCGCGCCAATCAATCCCAATTAGCGGCTTTAGAAACCGGTACACCAATCGGCGAAATGTCCATGTTCGCCGAAAATGACAAGCGCTCCGCCACTGCAGTAGCGATCATCAAAACCCATGTGCTGACGATCAAAAAAGAGGAATTACAAGCATTGATTCGGCGCTATCCGGATATTTCCTTCAGTGTCATTCAGGGATTGAACGGTAAGATTCGACAATCCAATGATATCATCAAACATCTGGAAGCCGAGTTGTCCAAGTTTAAGCCGGGCAAGAAGTAGCGTAGTGTTGGCATAAGTTCGTGTGAACTTTTTTTTTAAGGTCAAAACCTGACGGGTTTCCGAAACCCGTCAGGTTTAAGTTCACACGAATTTACGCCTTGTAGCAGTAGAGAACCCTTTCAAACCGGAGTAGCAAACTTCAGTTTGCAAGTATTGGGCTTTGCGTCATGTTACGCGCAAACTGAAGTTTGCTATTCCATTTTGGCAAAAGAGGTACAAAAATGCGTAAATTTAAAGCCATGCTGCTATGGTTTACCCTGTTTCTGCCGACGGCGGGACAGGCTTTTGAACCGGATTCGCTCTTAATCAAAAATGCCATGGCCGAAGGCAAAGTGGTCTGGTACAGTTCAGCCCCGGTATACGCCAATAGCCGGATTAAATACGAATTTGAGGATCGTTACCCATTTATTAAAGTGGAAATCGGGCGATGGGCCAGCTCCCAAATTGAAGGCGCATACGAGCTGGAAATTAAAGATAAAGATATTAAAGTTGATGTATTGCATCTTTCCATGCCGCCTACAATTCTAAAATGGAAACAGCAAGGCTACTTGATGCATTATGAAACGCCTACTTACGCAGCCTTTCCCGATGGTTTTAAGGATGAAGGCTGGTGGGCTGCGGCTCGAAATTTGACTGTTTGCATCGGTTATAATTCGGAAGCGATTCAATCTACAAAAGCGCCCAAAACCTGGCTTGATTTGATTGATGAGAATAAAAATGAAGCGTGGCGTGGAAAAATGCTCATGGGCAACATTCGTAAAGGCGGCACACGTTTAGCGCAATATTATGTGCTGCGCGAGTTATATGGCACGTCATTTTGGCAAAAGATTGCAGACATTACGGCAGAAGTTGAAGAAGAAAAATCGCAGGACCTGGCCACCTTTTTCGACAACAAGGAGCGCCCGCTCTCCGTAACCTATCTCGGCTATTATTATGACGATAACGCTATCAAAAAAGGTCAGCCGGTTCGAGCGGTCTGGCCAACAGATGGTGTGCCGATGGTGCAAAGCCCGCTTGCTATTGCCAAAGATGCGCCGCACCCCAACGCTGCCAAGCTACTTTTTGAGTTTATCCTTTCTCAGGAAGGGCAGGCCCTTTTTCAGGTTTTGGCCGGTGACTATTCGGTTCGGGATGATGTGCCGCCAATGCCGGGTAAACGACCCTTTAAAGAACTGAACATCATTCAAATTGATTGGGAAAAAGTTGAGCAAAAGCGCGAGGAGTGCACCATAGAGTTTGAAACGCTTTTCAAGAAACCGCTGGACGCATTATTGCTAAAAGAATCTGCTGATAAATAAAACGACTTGAAATAAAAACAGATGCAATTTTCCAAGTCTTGTTTGAACGCTATATTTTGGGAAAACCGGTCAAGCCGACAACACGCTCGGCTTGTTGCAAATGCCGCCGCTCATGAGCGATTAAAATACGATAAGCATCCAGCAAATTATAGGTTATCAGCGCCATCGCCGGCGAAGTAATGATGATTTGATTCAGTTCCAGATGCTGAGTCGGTTTCATGTGGCGGATCAATTGCGCTTGATGTTCGGCGAAGCGGTTGATGATGTCTTTATCAATCTGACTGGCGCCTGGCTGGAACCGTTTCGATGTTTTATGCTTACCCGACGCGTTCGGCGATACCGCATTAATCAACACTCGTCCGAAAAAGCCCGGCAGAAAAGGCATCCTTTCCCAGAGTGTACTTTGCTTTTCGCCTTTAGCAATTTTTTCAAAAATTGGGAAATACGGCAAATTTGTCATGATAAGATGCTCAAAGCATTCGCCCACTCCCCATTGTTCGGGGCCAGGCTTCCAATTAAGCTGCGTAAACGATAACATGCCGAACTTTTGTTTGGCATCCTGAACCACCAGATCGGCTTCAGCAATTAAAGCTAAAAAATCAATCGTCAAATAATCCATGTTCTCTCCCTCCAAATGGTTTGTGATTAAGTCAACATTACTACGGTTGCAAAACGTAACTTCTCAAAAAGTGTTGGTAAAATCAAACCTTGCGAAGGTTAAACTTGCTGCGGAAGTCAATATTTTCAGGGCTTTTACAGACTTACAGGCGGGAACCTTCGCAAGGTTAGCCTACAATACAATTATTAAGAAGCACTGCAAAACTCGTCAAGCAAATTTGAGTAGCCAATAATTCTGAAGCGTTATGGCCTGCGCCGCCTGCCCCAGATAGGCCAGTACGGCAGAGGCTCATGCGTTGGCGCAATGACTTTTTCGCGAATGAAGAAATGCAGCAGCGGATGAAAGCCAATATTAACCGCCCACATCCGCACATTCATCAGCACTTGCACGGACTTGTAAACGGATACACTCTGTGGCTCGTGTACCCGGCGCACAAAAAACAGCGCCAAAAGCCGGCAAAGCGTGGTAATGACAAAAACGGTTTTGATCTCATTCCCGGTGATCAGCGGCAGTAATGCGCTCAAAATGTCGATATGCCGCAGAATCAAGCCGCCAAGCAGTGCGCCGATGCCGGCTGCGACGCCGTTCAAGGCCGACCAGAGCGCAAAGTAGGTGGAGCTGCCTTCGCGTGGCGCGAGCCGGAAAACCAGATTTGTGGCGCACAGCGTTTGTCCCGCCCATAACGAGCCACCGACGATTTGCAATAGCGGAATCAAAAGGATCGCATTCGAATGGGTAATAAAAATCCACAGCGCCGGCAAAAAAGCGATAATCAGAGCCGTCAGAATAATAACGGGCCGATTGCCCAACCGGTCTGAAAAGTGCCCCCAAAACCACATCCCGACTAAGTTGACAATAGCCGGAATCGTGGTAAAAAAAGCTGTAACCGTATAGCTCAGCTCCAAATCTTTTAGCATAAAAACCACAAAAAACGGCGAAGATATGTTGACCATCAACGTCCAAATAAAAAAGAAAAGCAACATCTCCCGAAACGTAGCCTCCCGAAACGGAGTCAAAAAAATGTCGCGCACAGTGCTGAAAGGGGCAGGCTTTTGCGGCACATCCGGTTGGCGCTCCAGATAGACAACGCTGATCAGGCCGGCTAATGCCCCAACATTAAAAATCAAGCAAAAACCATTGAGTCGATCCTGCCATAAGCCCGATGCGCTGTACCAATCCAAAAACCAGCCGCCCAACAATGTTACAACCACGCCGACAACCCCAACAATACCATTCCGCAACCCGAAATAGCGGCCGTAAATATCCGACGGAACCAACGCCTTCATCCAGCTCATCCAGGCTACGCCGGAGATTGAGCCTAATAAATGGTTGACGATAACAACGGCTACTAAAATGGTTAACAGCCAACCCGGAGAGTCAAACCAAAACGGACTGAGCAAGGTCAAAATAAGCCAGGCTGAACGCGCCCACAATGCAAAATAATTAGTCACACTTTTGCGATGGTTATAGCGTTCGACCAAATATGAACCCATAAATTGTGAAATCGTCGCAAAAAAAGGCACGGCCGTCAGAAAGGCAATTAAAAAGGGACTTGCGCCCAGGGCCAGGGCAAAGGCAGGCAAAAACATGCTGCCGGTCAAATTTGCAAACGTATTGGCATAAACACCGTCAATAATCGACAAGCGCAGTCCGCTGATGATTTTATCGGGGGATAAGTGTAGATTCGCAGACATAAAACTCCATGCTAAATTAACCACGAAAAGCACGAAAAGTAAGGATTTTTAATTAAAATCCGGACGTAAAATTTGACTTTCCCGCTTTGGGTGCGTAACTCTTGAAACTAAAACCCTTTCGTGTATTTAGTGTATTTCGTGGTGAATAATTCCGGCTAACGACGCAGTGGTTTGCCGCTAAAAATTTAACTTTTTCAATAAGCTGTGTGAAACTTAGCGTTTTCGTATCTTTGAGGCAAGAAAAAATCAGCGCGATTTTTGTGCGCTTGTTCTTTATGCAAACTGTCATTACGAATCCATCATGTCCGGCTATCTGGAGTTCCTATTTTTATGTTGCCGGTTGAGTTCAAAGACGTAACTTTCAGCGATATAAGGATCGTGAGAGATGCTACTCCTTTCCAAGTGATAAATTTAGCACTTGAAGCACGGTGTCATTCCGAAGGAATCTTCCCGCAAGTTAACGCACAGCTAAATTTTAACCTTGCGAAGCATTAGTGTCCGTTCTATAATTTGTTATTACAAAACAAGTT
>CAYOLL010000241.1:0-7824 GCA_964404765.1 uncultured Gemmatimonadota bacterium
GCCATCCGACTCCGGGTAAACGGTGCTTTCCGAAGAAATCAGCAGCCCGTTTACACGGCGGAACGGCTTTGTTTCCAGGCGGTACGAGCCATCATTTTGCGGCCAGGCCCGAATTAGTTCGGCATATTTATTAAGCGTGGAATGAATCCAAACCCGGCCACTGTCATCCTGTACAATAAAATGAATTTTGCGGGCGCTATTGGCAAATATCGCGCCAAAGGTGGTATCCTGAACCATGCGGTTTTGGGCGGCATCGAACCGGTAAAGACCCTTTTGCGTCGCGAAAACTTCCCGATTACTTATCGTAGCAACATCCACCCGGTCATCCGGCAGACCGCTTTCGACGCCAAATGTTGTGACGACGGGTTTGGCGCGGTCGGTCAGGTCAATCCGCAGCGCACCGCTGGATTGTGTGCCGGCCCATAAGATGCCGGGCGTATTCTCAGTTAACGTCCAGATTTCGGCATTAACGCCGGGAATATCTGCTTTGGGCTGCCAGCGGCCCGCTTCCAGATGCATCGAATTCAGGGCATTCGATAAGCTCACATAAATCTGCGTCGAATCCGCCCGCGAGCGAAATAAAAGATTCGTGTTCGACGGCGCTTGATAGATCACATAGGCAGAATCGTTGTCAATTTTAAAGACACCCTGTTGATCACCGGCCGCGGCGGCCACCAATAATTGTCCGTCAAATGACAAAAAAGACCAGCTTTGATCGTCAACACCGGCAATAGTGACGAAGTGCGGCAGTCGACCTTTGGCGCTGTCCGGCTGTAGATAGGCCACCCCGGTGCCATAACCGACCCACAGTCTGTCCCGATGGCGAAAAATAGTATAGGGATCCGATGGCAAGCCGATTTGTGGATCATACAGCGTAAATGGGCTCTGCACTTCCACCCGGGCAATGCCGTTTTGCAGGCCCAGCCACAAGCCACCCTGCCGATCCTGATAAACATACGACACATCTTCCTCGCTCAAACCGGCCTGCTCGTCGATAATCCGGGTTAGCTGTCCTGCCGTATCTAAGAGCGCCACGCCATGATAGGTAGCGAAGGCAAAGCCGCCGCGGGCCAGAATCGTGCCGCGGTACAGGCTTTTTTCCAGAAAAATGGGATTCGCGTCGCTGACAAATGGCTTTACCGTGGATCCGTCCAGCAAGAACAAACCGCGATTACGCGTGCCGATCAATATCCGGCGCTCATCGTAAGGCAGCATGGCGTCAACGGTCACCTGGCGGAAAATCGGATCTTCCGAAAGTAACCGCAGACTGTCGCCGGACATTACCAGCAGACCTTTGTCGCGTTGCTGCACAAAGTATTGGCCGTTGACCCAATAGGAGAACAAGCGCTGCTCGGTCGGAATGTGCCACGCTTTGAACTGATTGTCCCGCCAGCGATAGATGCTGTTAAATTCCTGAAAATAGACGCCTTCCGGCGTGGCGTATGTTTTCCACACATCGGCGAGCTTCTGATCTTCCGGACTAAGTCGGGGTTTGAGCGAGACAAACTGCATTCGCCCATGTTCACCCGGCTCCAAATAACCTAATTCGCTGACCCCGCCGGCATAAATCCGGCCTTGCGGCAAGCCTTTGGTATCATTGCCGGTCTCATCAATGGCCAATGAACGGCAAGTGCTGGAATTGGTCAAAAGAATCAAACGCCAGTAGACGCCGTCGTACTCCAGCACGCCATCGTTATTGCCGAAGTAGATAACGCCGCGGTTATCCTGGACGATTGACCAATTTTGGGTGCCGGCCCCGTAGTCTTTCGGGAAGTAGTTTTGGATGGGCAGCTTGCCCGCTTCTTGTTCCCGGCCGTAGCTGTTGACGACGAGTGAAAGAATGACCCCCAAAATAAGGCTGACTGTTTTCATAAGCACCTCACTGTTTGTTGTTTTGAAGAGCAAAATCGGTAGGGAGCGCCGCCCCATTATTCATTGCTTCTTAATCACCACCACCGTCAAATCATCATGCTGGGGCGCGCCTTCGCCAAAAACTTCCAGTATGCTCATCAGCCGCTCAATAATTTCCTGAGACGGTTGATTACCGTAGCTGTGGATAAATTCCGCCAACCGTTCAACACCAAACATATCTTTAGCCGGATTGTGATACTCGGTTATCCCGTCAGTATACAACAAGATAGTATCACCCGCTTCGGGCCGCAACTGCTTGATTTCAAACACCTCATCAATCTCATCGGACACGCCCAGCCAAATGCCGCCGGTATGGATGATCTCACATTCTCCGGTTTGACGGCGATAGACAAAAAACGGATCGTGACCCGCGCCGGTGTAATAAAACGTCTGCTCGTTCGCATCCCACACCAGTAAAACCATGGTGATCATCATTGGCTGATCCATCCGCTGCACGTCGGTATAAATCTGATGATTGGCCTTGAGCAGCACTTCGCGCGTTGACAGATTTTCCATCGTCAGCGAATGAATAATCGAACGGGCCTCGATCATCAGCAGACAGGCCGGTAATCCTTTGCCGGACACATCGGCAATCACAATATAAACCCGCTTGCCGTCGGCAGACGGGATGACATCGTAATAATCGCCGCCAACCACCTGGGCGGTTTTCATCCGCGCGGCAATTTCAAAACCCGGCAGCGGCGGCAGTTGATGCGGGATCATGGACATTTGAATCATTCGCGCGCGATCCAACTCCTTAAATCGCTGTTTGTTGACGGCTTCGATCTCGCTGGACCGGGCAATCGCAATATGGGTGTTGATGCGTTGCAGCAGCTCGTTTTTGGAAAACGGTTTGGTCACATAATCGTTGGCCCCGGCCACCAGACCTTCCGTAATGTCGCGCTCCTGCGTTTTGGCGGTCAGCATGATGATAGGCAAATTGCTGGCCGGATAGGTTTCGCGCAGCTTGCGGCAGACTTCGTAGCCGGTCATGCGCGGCATCATGACATCCAGCACAACCACGTCCGGTTTGAGACCCTTGCCGATCAAATCCAGCGCTTCCTGGCCATTTTGCGCACGCGCGACGCGGTAGTTACGCGGCGATAGCTGATTCACCAGCACTTGCAAATTTACAGGCTCGTCGTCCACAATCAAAACGCATGGCTGAAGCGGATCCGGCGGCATTATTAACAACTCTTCCAGACTAAACTCGCGCATTAAATCCGCTTCTTCGGGCATCGGTTTCAAATCTTCAGTTTTTAAGCCGGGGCCCGGTGCGTCAAAACCGGTTTTGACGGCCTGCCGGGTTTTGACAAAACCGTCACTTTGGCCCTGCTGCTCCGAAGCCAGCGGTAATGTGAATGAAAACGTCGAACCCTTGCCGACCTCAGATTTGACCCAGATCCGTCCGCCGTGCAATTCCACAAGTTGCCTAGTCACGGTCAGACCGAGCCCGGTGCCGCCGTACTCACGAGCCGTGGCCCCGTCGGCTTGCGCAAACGATTCAAAAATATGCTCAAATTGGTCCGCCGGAATACCGATACCGGTGTCACTGACATGTATAACCAAAATATCCCCTTCTAATCCCTCCTTTTCAAAGGGAGCCTTTAAACTCCCCTCCTTTTCAAAGAGAGAGGCCTTTAAACTCCCTTCCTTTTCAAAGAGAGAAGCCTTTAAACTCCCCTCCTTTTCAATAGGGGAAGCCTTTAAACTCCCCTCCTTTTCAAGGAGGGGCCGGGGGTGGTTGACATTCACTGACACAACAATCTGCCCTTCCTCCGTAAACTTAATGGCATTGCCAATCAAATTATGCAGGATTTGTTGCAGGCGGTTCTCATCACCATAAACCGGCGGCGTATCGGGGCCGATAGCATTGATCAGCTCCAGATGTTTATTTTTCAGCAACGGGCGGGACAGAGCCGCCACCACTTCAGCCAGCGTACAAATATCCACCGGGTTGAGCTGCAACGCCAACTGCTGGTTTTTTAGCTTGGAGAAGTCCAAAATATCGTTGACCAGGTTGGTCAAGCGCCGACCGCTGGCGGCAATCATGGCCAGGCTCTTTTTGGTGATTTCGGGCAGTTTGCCGGTCGCGCCGTCAATCAGCGATTCGGTCAGACCGATGATGCCATTGAGCGGAGTGCGCAGCTCGTGTGAGGTATTCGCCAAAAACTCGTCTTTGAGCTTGTCCAGTTGAATCAGGCGTTGATTGGCCTGTTCCAGCGTGCCGGATAATTGTTCGACCGAAGTAAAAGCCCGGGCAAATTTGATGGAAAGAATCAGCGATTGCGAGAAGATGAAAACGAAGATGCCGAATGAACTGTAATAGCCGGTATAGATAATTTCGTTGACATATAAAACGTCATTAATACTGGTAAAAAAAATGGCGATCATACCCATTCCGGCCACCAGGCTGCCATCGCGCTTTTTTAAAACCGCCTTAAACCAAACGCCGATCAAGTAAAAATAGGTGACAAGACCCATAATGGTCATCAGCGGCACGGTGCGCGAGTAGACGTTGGGCGATGTCAACAAAACCACGGCGCTGGCGATAAGGTAAAGGATCACAAAGCCGCGGGTGAGTCGGGGGGACGATTCTTCCGGCCATAGATGGGTCACGAATAAAGCCAGCGGCGGGATGGAAATATAAGCGGCTAAGTACTCAATCTTGTTGGTAATCAACCAGTTGGCATCCGGAAACATGTAGTAAAAAGAAAACTCGCCGATAACCAACAGCCGAAAAAAATTGTCAAAGCAGTAAAGCCCAAAATACAGCGTGGATAAATCCTGGCGGCGCAGATAAAACAGGCAAAAATGATACAGGGCCATAATGCACATACAGCCAATCAAAAACAAATCCACAAACAAATGCAAAACCCATTCGCGGTGAATGGCTTCATACTCGCCCAACTCAATCGGCTCCCAGGGGCCGCCCTTGTAGTGATAGAAATTGGCGACTTGCAGAATGATGTCCAATTCCGGCTGAGCAGTCTGCACGCGGATGATATTGACGCCATATTGCGGCGTCATCTCCGCTTTAGTCCGTCCGACTTGCCCGACTGCGCCGGTCGCGTCATTGATCCAAATCCGGTAGGCCGTGGACATGGTCAACAGCCGCAGGCCGTACTCGCCCGGGCCCGGCAATTTCACCTTTAGGCGGAAAGTGGCGTAGCCGTTGCCATCCAGCGGCGCGCCGTTCACCTCATAGCCGTTCCACGAACCGGGGATGGGGAAATAGCCGTCCATTTGCGGCATGACCAAATCCCCGGCACTTTGGAAGTGCCGGGGATTTATCAATTGCGCGGCGGAATCAAAATCGGCGCGGGTCAGCAATTGTTGCCAGTAAAATTCCCATTCGCCGTTCAGCCGCAACGAACCGTCAGCGGCAAAGTCCCAACCGGTCAGGTCTGTCACACCTTTTTCGGCGCGAGGCGCGCTTTTCTGCGGGGCCTGCCCTGAGCTCGTCGAACGGGCCTGTCCTGAGCTCGTCGAACGGGCCTGACTGCAACTCAGCCAGAACAGGCTGCCGATGAAGAAAATCAAGTAAATATGCTTTTTCATTGGCCTTCCATACTTCGTTATATATTAACCGCAATTTAACCGCTAACCGGCAGCCAGACCCGGAACGTCGTCCGACCCGGCGTACTATCAAACGCAATTTTGCCCCGGTGCGCTTCCACAATGCGCCGGACAATTTCCAGGCCGAGCCCGCTGCCCTCGCCCGTCGGCCGGGTGGTAAAGAACGGCTCAAAGATGCGCGGCTTGACTTCATCCGGAATGCCGCCGCCCGAATCGGTGATGGCCACCATTATGCTATCGCCGGGCAACTCGCCGTGATCAGTAGCCACGCGAATATCCAGCCGGCCCTTGTTGTCCATGGCCTGAATGGCGTTATGGATCAAATGCGTCCAAACCTGGCTCAGTTGATCGGCATAACATAAAATCGGCGACGTATCTTCATACTGTTTGCTCACTTCCACACCCTGCTTCAACTTGCTGTCGTAAAGCGTCAGGACGGCCTCGATGGTGGAGCTGACCGACGCTTGGCGCATCCGGCCGCTGACATCGTGCTGTGTATAGGTTTTGAGGGCAAAGACGACTTTGGCGGCCCGATCAACGGCCATTTTGATGTTGTCGGCGTTCCGCTGTTGACTGACCAGATTGTAGGCCATTTCCGTGATGTCTTTGGCATTTTCGGCTTTGAGCAGCGGCAAAAACGGCTCGACATCGTTCCAAATTCCCATTTCCACCAGCCAATCCGCCAGGATGGCCGCGTCAGCAACGCCTTGCTCGTTCAAGTGGCGCGCCAAGGTCTGGCGGAGCTGTCGTTCCTCGCGTGAAGTTGCGCTCTGACGAGCGGCCAATGCCCGCTCCAGCAGGGCCTGAAAATCATCCTGCTGCTGCGACAACAATCGCCGCCACAAAACGGGAAAGCCCCGCAAAGTCGCCTGCAGCGCGCTTTGGATATTATCGGTTGACGCCCGAATCGCGCCCAACGGCGAATTCACTTCGTGGGCGATATTGGCAATCAGCTTGCCCAGCGCCGCCATTTTTTCCGCCAGAATCAACTGTTGTTGGGTCGCTTGCAGTTCGGTCAGGGTCATGGCCAATTCCATGGACTTTTGTTCCAGAGCGCGGTAAGCCATGGCGCTGTCAATGGCGCAGGCGGCCTGCGCGGCAAAGGTTTCCAGCAGCCGCAAATCCGCCGGCGTAAAGGCGCTTGCCCTGCTGAAATTTTCCAGCGAAATCGTGCCGATAATCTGCCCTTTGACTTCCAGAATGGCCACGATCGCCGATTTAATACCGGGGACATATTTTGACTTGACTTCGGCAATCAGCGCGCTACGCTTTTCCGCAAAAGCCTGACCCGAAAAACCTTCGCGAATATTGAGCCGGAAGGATTCGGCAAAGTCGGCGTCGTAACCCACATTAGCCTTGATCGTCAACACTTGTCCGTTCGGGTCTATTAACAAAATCGAGCCCTTTTCCGCCGCCGGTATCGCCTGCGACGCGGCCTCAATCACCAGTTGCAACAACGACTCCAAATCAAAGATCGAAATCAGGCCGAAGCTGATTTTGCTCAGCGCGGCCAACTCTTTGTATTTTTGGGTCAATTCCAGATGCTGCGCCTTAATCTGCCGGTGCGAAGCGGCCAGACTCAGCATGGAGCGCAGCCGGGCCGTCAGTTCGATGGGATCGACCGGTTTGCGAATGTAGTCCACCGCCCCGGCGTCCAGCGCGGTTTGCAGATTCGCCGACGAGGTCATCACCCCGGTGCACATGATGACCGGGATATCAGCCGTAGTTTCATTGGCCTTAAGCCGCCGGATCAAGTCAATGCCGTCCATTTCCGGCATTTCCCAATCGGTAATGACGATATCCGGCTTCTCGGCCGCGGCGATCTCGTAAGCCAGCCGGCCGTTGTTGGCCTGGAGAATTTCGTACGGCTCGCCCGTGCCTTCAATAAACCCGGTCAGGGCGTCCAAATTTTCGGGCAAATCATCCACGATCAAGATTTGATATGTTTTCGAGTTCATAAGTTTAACGACTCCTTGTAATATTGTTTAGCGAACACAAAGTATTAAACTTCACGATAAATTGTTCTTATTGCCCCAACGATACCGTCTTATTGCTCAATGATGCCGTCTTATTGCTCAATGATACCGTCTTATTGCTCAATGATACCGTCTTATTGCTCAATGATACCGTCTTATTGCCCATTGCTCATTGCTCATTGCCCAAGCAGCTCCTCATAATGTTGTTGGTTGCTGTTGCGTATGGCCAGTTGAATCTCAACTTTCCAGGTCTTGATGCCCGGGCCGGCCGTCTCGTCAATTTGCTTCAAAACGGCTTTTAACTTGACATCACACATAGTTTCATAATTTGTTTTCTATTTGTAAATTAAGCGATTTT
>CAYOLL010000242.1:0-7823 GCA_964404765.1 uncultured Gemmatimonadota bacterium
GGGCGCTTCGCCGGGGCAGAAGGAAAAGGCCATCAACGCGCTGAAGAAGATGCTGGTCGAGGCCGATCCGGCCACCTTTCAAGGGCGGGAGCACATCGCGGTGTTGCATTATGAGTTGTGGAAGATGAAATCCGATCTCCAAACCTCACAGGTTTTGGAAACCGGTGAGGTTTCAGACCCGGAAACCCACCGCCACGACGCGTTGGAGATGTATCGCCAGTTGTATGAGAAAACCCCGAAGTTTGCGTATAAAAAGAGGATGGAAGAACTAATGAAGAATTAAGAATTGGGTTTCAATTGTCCGAACTTCGAAAGCGAAAGACAATTCTTAATCTTAATTCTTCATTATCAATTATTCATTAATGGAAGCTGGAGACAAAACCATGAAAATCTCACCCCCCATTTCATCCAAACGCAATACATATCCGGCAATTTCACCGGCCGCCTCGCCGCTGTGACCATGTTTGTGGACGCGTCCGGCTTTACGCAGATGACCGATCTGCCCGAAACGCCCGCCGCCTATTTTGAAAAGGCCATCGAAACCGCCGGGGCAAAAAACTATCTGGAAACCTTAGTCCCGGCCTTGTCTGAATATGGCCGCTATTTGTATCAAGCCGGTCAGCCGGAGGCGGGGCTGGCGCATTTCCGGCAGGCCAAAGACAAGGCCGTCACCGCCGGAATGCAGGGGGAAGTGAAGAAGATCGAAAAAATCTTTGAGGAGTTAAAAGTGAATCGTTAGCTACGAGAATCCGTATCATTCTTACGCAATTTTCGGCTCATGAGCCCAATTTTCTATTCACAACAAAAGGAGTTTAACACATGGCATCACAAGAAAACAGACCTTCGGCAACTTTTTCGAGCCTGGTGGATTTGGCGGCGGAGCGCGTTGGCGGCAAAGCGCTGCTGGCCAGCGACGAATTTTTCGCCGAAAAAGAGAATCTGCTTAAACCGGGCCGCGGCATTTTTATTCCCGACAAATACACCGAGCGCGGCAAATGGATGGACGGCTGGGAATCGCGCCGTAAACGCACGCCCGGCCACGATTGGTGCATCATCAAGCTGGGTTTGCCTGGCCAGATCAAAGGCGTGGATATTGATACAAACCATTTTTTGGGCAACAATCCGGCCTACGCTTCCATGAGCGCTTGCGTGGCCGATAGCGCCACGTCCGGCGACAATCTGACCCGTGTGGCCTGGACGGAAATTTTGCCGCGCTCGCCGCTACAGCCCGGTTCACAAAACCTGTTTGGCATCTTCAGTCAACATTACTGGACGCACCTCCGCCTGAATATCTACCCCGATGGCGGCGTGGCCCGGTTGCGGGTTTACGGCGATGTTCTGCCCGATTGGACCCGCTTTGCGCCCGATGCTTTGGTTGATCTGGCGGCGATTGAAAACGGCGGCAAAGCCTGCGCCTGCAGCGATATGTTTTTCAGTCACATGGACAATCTGATCATGCCCGGCCGCTCCGCCAACATGGGCGACGGTTGGGAAACCAAGCGCCGGCGCGGTCCGGGTTACGACTGGATTATCCTCAAACTTGGCCGGCCCGGCCTGATTAAAAAGCTGGAAGTGGACACCAATCATTTTAAAGGCAATTACCCCGATCAATGCTCATTAGACACTTGCTTTAGTCCCGACCAAACCGTAGATTTGCTGACCTGGCCGAACGCCACCTGGACGGAAATTTTGCCGAAAGTCAAGTTGCAAGCGGACAACCGGCACTTCTTTGAGAACGAACTAAACGTTACCGCTCCGGCCACGCACGTCCGCCTTAACATCTATCCCGATGGCGGTGTCAGCCGGCTGCGGGTGTTGGGTGTGGTGAGCAATGGGTAGAAGTAAACGCGAATTTGAGATTGTTTAAATTTAAAATTTAAAGTGAATTTTATGCACAAAATTTGCCGGTATACTGATTAAGGGTTAGAAGTTGCATTTTTAAACCCTTAGGGTTTCCGTTGCCGAAAGTGTAAAAACCGGCAAGATTAACCATCTCCGTAAAGAAAACCCTAAGGGTTTGTTCTGCCAAAAATAACCCTTAATCTTAATGAGAATAGATGATACTGATAGGGAACAAAATGTCGGTTGAAATTGGAAATATTGGTGATCGCGATGGTTCAATTTGAATGGGAGAAGATATGAGACCCAAAGCATTAGCTAAAAGGAAAACCAAAACGGAAGACTACGGTATTCCTGATGCCGAAATGCCGGAACTGACCGCGGCCGATTTTGCGCGGGCCCAACCCAACCGCTTTGCCCGCCATCTAATCGCATTAGACGAGGATGTGGCCAAATATTTCCACACCTCGGACGAAGTGAATGAGGCTTTGCGGACTTTGATCACGCTAACGCAACGAATCCATGTTCACGAATTCGCGGCATCGACCGGGCCGATCCACGCCTGACGCCGTGCCGTCGTGCTTTTGTGACAGGTCATCACTTTATCAGATGAATGAAAGGTTTTGCAATGATCTATGCTTTGAAGTTAGCCAAGCAACAAATCCATACCATTTTATATCCGCATACACATTGGGATGAGCCGGAAATCCGTCGTGCGCCGCCCAATGTGCCGGGCGATCTGGCGGTGGCCCTGTTCCGTCTGGCCAAAGAGCGCGGCCAAAGCCCGAACCAATTGGCGCAGGAATTAGCGGCCAAAGTTGATTTGAGCGGCACACTGTTTGAGCGGGCGGAGGCTGCCGGCGGTTACTTGAATTTGTACTTGAATCCGGCCCGCTTTGGTCAAATTGTTCTGGAAAATTTTCTGACGGATGAGGCGCATTACGGCGGCTCGACCGAAGGCGGCGGCAAAACCGTTGTCATCGACTACTCTGCGCCCAATATCGCCAAACCCTTTTCCGTCGGCCATCTGCGTTCGACGGTGATCGGGCAGGCGATCTGCAACATCTACCGGTTTTTGGGCTATCGGGTCATTGGCGATAACCACATCGGGGATTGGGGCACCCAATTCGGCAAGCTGTTGTGCGCCTACGCCCGTTACGGCGATGCCGAGGCCATCAACGCGCAGCCTATCAGCGCATTGCTCAGCCTGTACGTCCGCTTTCATGAGGAAGTCAAAACCAATCCGGCCCTGGCGGATGAAGGCCGGGCCTGGTTCAAAAAGCTGGAGCAAGGCGATGCCGAAGCTATGCGGCTGTGGAAATGGTTTGCCGAGGTAAGCTGGCGGGAGTTCGAGCGGATTTATGCCGTTTTGGGCGGTGTCCACTTTGATGAAGCGCTGGGCGAAAGCTTTTATAATGACAAGCTGCAGGAAACGGTTCAGACGGCCTTGAACAAGCGACTGGCCATTTTTACGGCGACGGAATTCGCCGACCTGTGCCGACGGCTGGCTTCCGATCAAGACGCGCTGACCACGTCGGCCCATGCCGTTGAAATCAAACAGGCTTACCTCGTTTTGACTGCAAAAGCGTTTGGCAAATTAAGCGGGCAGGGCATCCCGCCGGAAGTGTGCGCGGCGCTGCAACCGCTGGTTGACCAGACCCAACGTGGCGAAAAGGCATTTGTTGATCGGGCACAGACCCTCGTCGGGGCAACGGCCTGGGCGGCCCACGGCGAAAAGATTTTGAAAATCACGCAACGTGACGCCAAAACCGAACCGGTCTATTGGTTAGACATGGACACGTTACCGAAACTAAGCTCGGCGGCGTTAGCCGAACTACAGCAGCGCGCCCGACCGTTGGCCGTCTGGGGCGAAGCCATCGCCGCGGAAGAAGAGTCCGATGCGCCGGCAGAAGCCATCGCCAATCCCGACAAAGTGGCGCTGATTCATTTGGATGACTTTGGTCTGACCACGCCCTTGCTGATTCAAAAAAGCGACGGCGCCTCGCTGTACGCTACCCGCGATCTGGCTACGGCCAAATACCGGCTGGACAGATGGCTGCCCGATCAAATCCTGTATGTTGTCGGTGGCGAGCAGCAGCTTTATTTCAGCCAGTGGTTTTTGGCTTTAAAGCTGCTGGGCTATCGCGCGCGCTGCGCTCATGTCTGGTTCGGTCTGGTTCGCTTGGCCGACGGGCGCATGTCCACGCGGGAGGGCCGGGTCATCTTTCTGGAAGAAGTGCTGGACGAAGCCGTCAAGCGCGCCGAAGTCATTCTGGAAGGCCGGGACATGTCGCCCGAAGAAAAGAAAGCCGTCGCCCGGCAAGTAGGCGTGGGCGCGGTCAAATATTCGGACTTGTCCCAAATCCGCACCAAGGATGTCATTTTTGATTGGGACAAGATGTTGAATTTGCAGGGCGATTCCGCGCCCTATCTGCAATACGCCTATGTCCGCATTCAGTCGATCCTGGATAAATCCGGGGCTGCGCCGCTCATATCCGCTGACGCAGCCTCGCTGGTTCATGAGAAAGAAATCGCCTTGCTAAAGACTTTGGCTGAGTTTCCGGAAGTTGTGCAAAGCGCAGCCCTGGCGTATTATCCGCATCTGATCGCCAACTACGTTTTTGAGTTGTCGCAGGTTTTTAACAGTTTCTACAATGCCATTCCTGTGCTGAAAGCCGAAACAGACGCGCTCAAAAATGCCCGGCTCTGCCTCTGCCGCATGACTGCCCATGTTCTCAAAACCGGGCTTGGCCTGTTGGGCATCGAATGCCCGCAGCGGATGTAACGCCGGGCAGTTGAACGACATTGCAGATCAAAACAGTTGCGCAACATTGCAACGCAAAGTGTAACCTTTAAAACAATTTTTTGGTTAAACCTGTAGCGCGAGACGCCTGTCTCGCAAGCCCGCGACTCAGGCGAGTCACGCTACAAAGTTACCCGGAAACCGCCTAATGCTCCTGTTAGACTATCAACCCGAATACCGCGCTGATTGCCTGGCAATATGTCGCAGTAATATTCCACGCTACATTGACCCGTCGGAAGAAGCGCTTTTTAGCGAGTTTCTGGACCGGTTACCCCGGCCCGGTCTGTTCTATTATATTGTGCGAGCGGACATCCGCATCGTGGCCTGCGGCGGATTTATGTTGGAGCCGGATAAGGAGCGCGCGTATTTATGCTGGGGGTTGGTTCAAGTCGATTGGCATGGCAAGGGCATTGGCCGCTTCATGCTGGAGCACCGCCTCGAACGATCCCGTTCCGAGCCCGGCATTCGGCGGATCGCAATGGATACGAGTCAGCACACCTACCGCTTTTTTGAAAAATTTGGCTTCTCGGTTGGTGAAATTATCGAAAACGGCTACGGACCCGGCCTGCATCGATATGAAATGCGCCTGGAGTTGATTTGAGCAAAAGACGATAACACTTCTCGAAGAGATTGGCATCGAATGCCCGCAGCGGATGTAGTAGCGGCGACTGCATTGAAGCAAAAAAGGCGCTTCCCAAATTGGAAAGCGCCTTTTTTATTTGCCCGTGCTGTGGTTTAGAAATGTCATTTCTAAACCACAGGATTATAGCGTAAATGCGATAAACAAGCTGCCGTTACTGCCGCGTTCGATCAGTAACAGCATGGAGTCGCCTTTCTTGAGCGGATCGGCCAGGGTGCGAAAGTCATTCATGCTATTGACTTCACGCCGGTTAAGAGAGAGGATCAGGTCACCTTTGCGCAGACCGTTGCGATAAGCTTCACTACCGGATTTAATCTCCGTTACCAGCGCTCCCGCCGCATTTTCTTCCAGATCATACTGTTTTGTCAAATCTTTAGTGGGCTGCGCGACGGTGAAACCCAGAAGTTCACTTAACTTTTCTTTGGCGGCGACCGGTGTGCCTGCGGCATCCAGCCGTCCTAATGTCACCCCAATGTCTTGCTTCTTATCTTCGCGCAGGATGGTTAAGTTAATGCGGGTATCCGGGGCCGTTGCCGCTACGCGGTTGCGCAACTGCGCGACATTTTTCATGTTCTCGTTGTTTAAAGCGACGATGACATCGCCGGTTTTAAGGCCGGCTTTTTCCGCCGGACTGTCCTCGACCACCTGGTTGATTAAAACGCCGGCGGTGTGTGACAGCTTCATTGCTTTCGCCAAATTCTCGTCCACATCTTGAATGCTGACCCCAAGCCAGCCACGGATCACTTCGCCATGCTTGATTAAAGACTCCATAATCGAACGGGCCATATTGACCGGCACGGCAAAGCCGATGCCTTGAAACCCACCGGTGCGCGTGGCGATGGCGGTATTAATCCCGACTAATTCGCCGTCAAGATTGACCAGCGCGCCGCCGGAATTGCCGGGGTTGATGGCGGCGTCGGTCTGGATAAAATCTTCGTAATCGGCCAGGCCCACATTGGAGCGGCTTTTGGCGCTGACAATGCCGTTGGTGACGGTATGGGCCAGGTTCGCGCTCATTGGGCTGCCGACAGCCAGGACAATTTCGCCCACGCGCAAGTCGTCGCTATTGCCCAGTTTGACCGTCGGCAAATTCTTTTCATCAATTTTAAGCACGGCAATATCGGTTTTGGCGTCTGCGCCAATCACCCGGGCCGGCACCGTCCGGTCGTCCATCAAACGGACTTTGATGGTGTCGGCTTCTTCAATCACATGATTATTGGTTAAGATATAGCCGTCGCTGCTGACAATCACGCCGGAGCCAAGCCCCTGTTGGCGATGTTCTTCCTGCGGGGTGTCGCGTCGGCGTGAGTCACCATGCGGATTTTGGCCGAAAAATTCTTCAAAAAAATCGCTGAAGGGACCAAATTGGGAATCATCCGAATTGCGCTCATAGACTTTTTCGGTAAAAACGGTGATCACCGCCGGATTGACGGCTTCCGCAATTTCGACATAAGCATTGCTCAAATCCCGCAGAGATGAGATGGTGCGGTCTGCCGAAGTGCCGCTTTTTGCCGGGGCTGCCGGCGCGCTGATGGCTACGGGTTGGGTCTGCGGATTAATTTGTGAAAAGACCAACCCACCGACCACCACGCCAATGAAGAGTAAGAAAACGGATGTGAGTCGTGATTTGTTGAGCATAGATTAAACCTCCATGAGTTACAGTTGGGTTACATGAATTACCATTTGCATAATCAATTACATAGGTATTTTTGTAGCACGATTTGCCTAAATCGTGCCCGTGCGAAATAGGCATTTCGCGCTACATCTTCTCAAACAAAATGCCCGAATAATTCTGTCCGACCATTTAATAAATGCTTATACCCGTTTTTTGTCACAAGTTCGCTGTCTTGCCGAAGTGTTTTTGCGGCTGAAAAACGCAAAACCGGCGCAACCGCCTTGTTACAAGCGATTGCGCCGGCTATTCTCGGATCGGGGGAAATCCGAGGGAGGGAGGGGTTACAAAATGGGTTTAACCGACTTTTACATCAATCTTTTTGCTGCGGGTGCTTTCGGCTTTGGGCAGCGTCAGCCGCAGCACACCGTTCTTGACGTTGGCCTCAATCCGGTCGGTGTCAATTTCATTCGACAGGGTAAAAGAGCGCTGGTAATCGCCGGTTTCATATTCGACATAAGCCGGTTTGTAGCCGTCGAATTCAGGCGCTCCCACGTTACCGGTTAAGGTTAGCATATTTTTGTCCAAGGTGATGTCCACCGATTTTTCATCGACACCCGGCATATCCGCCGTCAGGACGATCGCCTCTTTGGTTTCAAAGATATCCACAGCCGGCACAAAGGTGCGGCGGGCACGGGTGCGCTCAGCGGTTTCGACCGCTTCCGGCGCACAATTGCATACATCTTTCGTTTGCGTTGACATAATCACTTCTCCTTATTTTGGGTTAGCATGACAATGTTAACATGGATAAACAGGATAAGCCGGATTTCTTTTTATTTTTAATCTTGTCCATCCTGTTAATCCATGCAACTATTTAACCTTAATCCCAAGCCAACCGTTAAAAATATCTACAAACATTGAAAAATCAA
>CAYOLL010000243.1:0-7754 GCA_964404765.1 uncultured Gemmatimonadota bacterium
GGTGGTACATTTTTATTTGCCGATTTTTGGTACAGTTTAATGTGCCGATTTACACATTCCCACCGAAATTTTTAATCTTCGCAATTTGAGTCTATTAGACCTGGCCATAAATAGGCTGACAGGCGTACTTCCATCAGAGGTTGGCAATTTATCGAACTTGAGTTTTTTGTCGTTGCATAATAATGGGCTAATCGGCGCGCTTCCGATTGAGCTGCTCAATCTACCTCTTCTGACAAACTTGACGTTTCATTACAACAACTTTGGTGTCGAATCTTGCCCAATTGTTCAAAGCCTGATTGATCGCGGCAACTGGGCAGCTCTCATACATAGCCCACAAAATGGTCACCCGGATGTTGCTTTTACATACATGGAGGATTGTATCCCTCCTTGCCTCCCGCCCGTCGCCGCTCACGACTTTGCCGCCGCCACCATCTGCGATACGGTTTTTGTCAACCTGTTGGGCAATGACACGGGCACGGGTCTGCATATCACCGCGCTGGATACGCTCAACACGTATGGCGCGGTCGTCTTGACGGGTTCGGGCATCCGCTATATCGCCCCGGCCGGCTATCACGGTTTAGACAGCCTGGGCTATACGGTCACGGATAGCTGCGGCCAATCGGCCTCGGCTATGGTCACGCTCAACGTGCAGCAACCGGCGCTGTGCCTGCTGCCCAGCGTGGAAACAAGCAGCGGCAATATCTACATCAACTTTATGAATCCGGTCAATCCCACCGTGGTGGACGGGCGCGTACAGGTCTATGCCGCCACCAACGGCGCAGCGGGATTTGGCCCTTATCTGCGCAAGGTCAACGACTGCGGCGGTTACGAACTGGTCTGGGCGGTGGAAGTCAGCCCCACGCAGGCGCAGATCATGCGCAGCGTGAGCGCGGATTTTGGTTATCACTGGTCAGCCCCGCAAATTTTGGTCGGGGCCGGCCCTTCGACAGGTTCAGGGTTTAGCGCGGCCCGCAACGTCAGCCCCAGCCTGAGCGCGGACGGGCAATCGCTGGCCTTTGTCAGCAACGCCGGCGGTGAATACAAATTGTATACGCTGAATCTGGCCGGGCCGGGCGCCATCCCCACGCAAATCATCCTCAACGGCGTGTCCTGCGCCGTGATCGAAGCCACCTACGCCACGACCGTGACCGGCCAGCAAGTCATCCTGATCCGCACGGAATGCAATCCCGGCGGGATTTTGATCTATAATCCCAACAATCCCGGCGGCATTTATCCGCTGGTGAATCAAGGCCTGGAGCCGCCGACATTGAAAAATGCCACGAGTCTTTTTGCCCAGGGCAGCACAGTCCTTTGGAGCCAAGGCACACAGCTTTTCGCCGGATTGAATCTGCGCGAAGCCGGAACGGTTTACGCGGTAGACGGGCAGGCGGCCTGCCAGGCGCCGACCGGTTACATCGTGACCGAGCCGTATACGGACACCTGCGGCCGCCGTTATGCCGTATTGCAGCGCATCAGCGACGGTCAGACCCTGATTTTGGCCGCGAGCGACGGCAGTTGCGCGCCGGTGGACGATCTGGACGGCGATACCTTTAACGGCGATCCGCATATCCGCCTGAGCCTGCTGCCGGCGTTGGTGCGGCTGACGCTGAACGCCGGGGCGGATTGGCTGACAAAGCTGATTATCTTCAACAGCAGCAGCGGCTCGGCCGTGTTGACGAATATCGCCGTGCAAGCGAATCAAAGCGGGGTGATCGTCACGCCGGCGAGCTTTGCCATGCTGTTGCCCGGTCAATACGACTCGCTGTTTGTGCGCATCAACACGACCGGCTGGCGCGGCGGTCTGCATGTCTTTAACGTCATCGGCACCGACGCGCACGGCTACCGCGATACGACCCGGTTTGAAGTGACTTTGCCGTGTACGCCGCCGGTGTGGGCAGTCAACCCCAACGCCTATCCCGATTGGCTGACGATTTTTGGCCGCCTGACCAATAGCGCCGGGCAGCCGCTCGATCACGATGTCCAAATCGCCGCCTATCTCAATGACGAGTTGCGCGGCACGGCGCGGGTGAATCACGCCGCCGGTTACTTTACGTTGCTGGTTTATGGCCGCAATAACGAGCGCAAAAAGCCGGTGGTGTTTGACGTGTTCGATTCGACGACTTGTGAAGTCAAGCATTTGTGCGACTATGTCCAGTTTGACCCGGACGGGATGATCGGCAGCACGTTTAATCCCTATCCGCTGGCGGTGACGGACGGCGCGTATCAACGCAAAATCCTGAGCGCTGGGGTCAACTACATTACGTTTTATGTGGATTTGAGCAGCCTGACGCTGGATCAGGCGCTGGCCGGGCTGAATGGCGAAGGCCGCCACATCCAGAATATGAACAATCCATCGCAAGCGGCCAGCTTCAATCCGTCTCAACAGCATTGGAGCGGCTCGCTGCAACATATCGCGTGCGGCGTGCCCTACAAGCTGACCATGAGCAATCCGCTGCCCAATCCGCCGGTGCTGTGCCTGAGCGGGACGATGTGCCCGCCGGTACCGCCCGTTGGGCCGGTGGCCGGTTGGAATCGGGTCGGGACGATGAATAACGAGCCGGTGGCGGTGGAAGTCCAGTTTGCCGAATTGATGCAGGCTCAATTCAATTTAGCCCAGATCAAGACGGAGAAACGGTTTACGGTTTATTACGATAGCCTGGGCGTTTTTGCCGGTAGCCTGCACGAGATTCCGTCGGGCGGGGCGTTCAAGCTGTTTCTTTCGACGACGGGCGGCGCACGCGCGGCCAGTCCAATGGGCGATGGTGCGGAAGTTGATCCGGCCCGTTACGAAGATTTTATGACGCTGATTGCCACGCTGACGGATAAGGACGGCGCGGCCGTATCGGGCGAATTGCTGGCCAGAGTGGGCGGGGAACTGCGCGGTATGGCCACGGTGACGGACGGTTTGTATATCCTGGGCATTTACGGCAACGCCGGCGACGGGCGAGTGGATCTGTTCGCGCGCGATGTCCAAACGGGCCGGGAAATTCCGCTGATGACGAAGATTACCTTTGCCCCGGACGTTTTTGTCGGTGAAATGTTTGCGCCTTATCCGCTGGTTTATGAAGGCGCGTTGGGCACGGACGACCCGGAAGCGGACGGCGGGCGCGAGTTCAAACTGCTGGGCAATTGGCCCAATCCGTTTAACCCGGCCACAACGATTGCCTATCAACTGCCGGAAAAAGCGGCGGTGCGCCTGAATATCTACGACGTAAGCGGCCGCCTGATCAAGGCGCTGGTAAACGAATCGGTCGAAGCCGGTCGGCATGAAGTGGAATGGGACGGCACGGACACGAACGGACAGACAGCCGGCAGCGGCGTCTACTTCTATCGCTTAGAGGCCGGGTCGTTTAGTGATGTCAAGCGCGGTGTGATGTTGAAATAGGGGGAATTTTGGAGTTTTGGAGTAGTGGAGTTTTGGGGTGGTGGGTGGTTGGAATGCCTGTTGCTCCAGAACTCCAAAACGATAAATGGTAAGTGCCAAACGATAAACGATAAATGCTTGGATGAAAAAGGGTTACGATGTGTGTGTGCGTTTATCGTTTATACTTTATCATTACGGCGTTTATACTTCGGTTGCAGCATTTGGCGCACTGAAAATAAGGAGATGGTGTGATGAAAAAGCTTTGGTTGATTTTGATGTGCTTGACCGGCATAGTCCTTTCGGCGCAGGCGGATTGCCCGGATTGGGAGGCCGTGCCCACCGGCAGCACGATGATTGTGACGGCGCAAGTGCGGATCAATGACGCGGCAATCCATAGCTCGAATGTGCTGGTCGGGGCTTTTGCCGGGTCGGAAGCGCGCGGGGCGAGTTATGCCGAATACGAGTCGTCGGTCAACGCCTACCTGACGTATTTGACGATTTCCGGTCTGACGGAAGGCGAGACGATTCATTTCAAAGTTTGCAACGATTCGGATGGCGTTATTTGGGATGTTAAGGACAGCTTATTTTTTGCCGGCGATAGCAAGGTGGGCGACCCATTTAATCCGTTCGCGCTGAATGTGCGCATAAATCGTGCGCCGGTCGTGCGCGATACGACGCTGAGCGCCGCTGAAGATACGCCGCTCAACCTCATCCTGACCGGCAGCGACGCCGATCATGATGCGCTGACGTTTGCGATTGTTACACAGCCCAGGCATGGCACGTTAGAAATGTCATTTCTGCGAGAAATGACATTTCTTTATACGCCGCATCCGGATTTTTTCGGCGCGGACAGTTTGAGCTTCAAAGCCAATGACGGCAAGGTTGACAGCAACATCGGCGTTATCCGCTTGCACGTTGCATCGGTCAACGATGCCCCGGTTGTAGCGGCTAAAGCCGTCACTACGAACGAAGATGAGCCCGCTCAAATCACCCTGACCGGCAGCGACGCGGACGGCGATGCGTTAACTTTTCGGATTGTCAGTCAACCGACGCACGGAAACCTAACAGGTCTCCAAAACCTGTTAGGTTTGGTCACATACACACCTGCCGCCAACTTTTTCGGCGCGGACAGTTTGAGCTTCAAAGCCAATGACGGCAAGATTGATAGCAATATCGGCACAATCCGCTTGAATATTGTGGCGGTCAACGATACGCCGGTTGTAATGGCTAAAGCCGTCACTACGAACGAAGATGAGGCCGCTCAAATCGCCCTGACCGGCAGCGACGCGGACGGCGATGCGTTAACTTTTCGGATTGTCAGTCAACCGACGCACGGAAACCTAACAGGTCTCCAAAACCTGTTAGGTTTGGTCACATACACACCTGCCGCCAACTTTTTCGGCGCGGACAGTTTGAGCTTCAAAGCCAATGACGGCAAGATTGATAGCAATATCGGCACAATCCGCTTGAATATTGTGGCGGTCAACGATACGCCGGTCGTAGCGGATAAATCCGTCACGACGAGCGAAGATGAGCCAGTTCAAATCACCTTGACCGGCAGCGACGCCGATAATGATCGGCTGGAGTTTACGGCTGTCAATTTGCCGGCGCATGGTAAGGTAGAAATGACATTTCTTGAAGAAATGTCATTTCTCTACACGCCGAATCCCGATTATAACGGCCCGGACAGTTTCACCTTTCGGGCAAACGATGGGCAGGCCAATTCCAACACGGGCACAGTGACAATTGTCGTCAATTCGGTCAACGATTTGCCGCAGCTTGTCGCTATTAGCGACGCGGGCTTTATTTCCGGCGATACTTTGCGGGTTCAGCTTGCAGCAACAGATGTGGAAGATTCAGAAAATCAGCTCGTTTTTTCAGCGCAGCATGGCAGCGGTTTGCAGCATTCGATAACGTCCCAACAGCTTACGATATGGGATACGGTCAGCGGGGTGATCGGACGAGCAGAGTCCGTCATCATTTCGGTTGCAGATAAAGAATTCGCGGTGGATAGAGATACATTTTTGGTGAAGGTGAGGCCGCGCGGCGACGTGTCCGGCGATGATTCGTTGGGCATCGCCGATGTGGATTCGCTGAGGAAGCATGTCCTCAAATTGCGCGTTTTGACCGACCAGAATTTGCAGATGGCCGATATGGACAGAAATCAAACGGTAGATATTCGGGATATTCTAAAACTTGTAGCGGCTTTAAAACGAAAGTGAGGTGAGGCGTATCGTCTGACAAGATCATGCCAACTTCGCCGCCAATTTCATTCACACACTGAAGGAAAAGTTCGGGCAGAACTCGCGGCGGGGTTGGCTTTTTTTGTTGTCGGCACGGTGCTTTTATAAAAGGCTACAGGGTTTGTTTTCGCTCAATAACGTCTTCCAAACCCAGGCTTTCCAGGGTATTGGGGTCAGCAAAAATCCTGCTGAGGACGGTTTCATAGCGTTTGGCGGCAGAGCGGGGGCTTAAGCTCTTTTTAGCATCATCAAAAATCCAACTAATTAGCTTTTTAAGCGCTTGATAGACATCATAAGTCGCCAGTTTTTCGGGGGGAAATTCCTGGTCTACCTGTCGGGCATTCAGGCGATTATTAGCGACTTCAACGTAGGAAGCGGTTGGGATTTCATTGGCAATTTTCTTTAACATGCTCGAAAGCGTATCCCGTAATTTAATGCCGCCATATAAGCCCTGGGGGGTTTCGTAGTCCTTCAGGAGTTCGTTGATAAATGAGGCGATAAAACCGACCGGGTTTTGCGGCGCAAATTCACCATCATCTTTTTTGGTGAGCTTTTCTTTTGATTTGGTAAGATTTGTAAAAAGAATGTCTTTAAGTGAAGCTACGCGCCGCGTTTTCTTTTCTTCGGTTACCGGGCTGATCGGTGCGACGATGTCTTCAACGACTTCAACTTCAAGAACTTCATGTTCGGCTTCTACCGCTTCGACCCTTGCGGCGGCGGGTTGAGCAAATTTCAGCGAAATGCGAAGTAAGCCGGAAGAGAGCAGCCCATATAAAATTTTGCAGGTTTCAAATTCGTCAAAAATGGATTGTTTCGAAATTTCACGAATGGTGCGGGTGCCGTTAACTAACGATAGAACTTGCCATTCTGCGGGCACTAATTTGATATTTTCACTGCCTTGTTGTGGATTTGGATTAAATTCTACTACAACGTCCAGGTCAGGGATCAGGTCGCGGACGCGCTCCCACTCGTCAATCCGCCGTGCGGCTTCCATCACGATATTTTGCATCGTAGTCTTTATCGTGCGCTCTTCGGTTGTGTCTCCGATAAAGAAAAATTGTCCCTCACGCCAGCCAAATATCTCATAAATAGCGCCTTCTGCGGTATTTTCTGCCGTTTTGGCATGGACCGGAATTCCGTCTTTAAAATAAATAATCCCCTTATTGGCGCCGTGGGTAATATTCAGCGCGCCGGTTTGCCGGGCCATACTGAGCAGTTGCAGAATGTCATTCAGGTTAAAATCTTTTAGATTACCGACTAAAGTCTGCGCCACGTTTGGTCCTTTGGGAATGGATCGGGAATCAAATGGACTATGTACATCAAAGCCCATAGGCAATTCTAAAATAAAAGCCCGCACTTGTCAACTAAATTCAGCGTAAAACGATGGGTTTCATTTGGGATGGCGCTTTTTTAGCAGCCAGCACGAAAGTAAAGCTGTCTTTGCCGGCGGAAGTTATATACAGATAATCGGATTTTTGATCTATAAGATACGGATTGCCGGTTAAATTATCAATCATACCGTGATTATTGGAGGTCGTTTTAATTAACTGAATGGCTAAGGTAATGGCCGCTAATTTAGATTTGACCCGCTCTTTTTTTGTAATGACTTTTTTAAAATTCTCGCCGCCAATGACATTAATAATCGGCTCCAGAGGTTGGGCCAGCAAAACCGGCGATGTCTGGATTTTCTGAAGCCGCTTGCTGTAATCCACAAGCGCATTTTCAACTTTGTAATAGGGCTGTTCGCCAAACAAAATCGCCTCATATTGCACATCATCGAGGGTTTTTAAATCGTGATAGTAGTTAACGAACGGCCACTGAAACGCGCGCAGGTAAATCCACTCAAAGCCAATAAGAGGAGCGTCTGCGGCGAAATTGGTCAAGAAATTTTCGGTGGAAAGATGCGACCCGTCCTGCAACATCCGTTTCATATAAAGCGTCTCCATCGTGCAGGCGGTGACATAGGCGGCATCAATACGGATCGTGATCGCCTGCAGATCCGGTAGTATGGATTCGTCAGGCTGACAGGAGCATTCCTGAAGCGGGCCCGTCTGAAAACTTAACCACTGCTCTAACAAAGTCAGCCCGACGGTTAAAGTGGACTGCTTTGTCAAGACAAAAAAAGGCTTGATATAAGTTACACTATT
>CAYOLL010000244.1:0-7749 GCA_964404765.1 uncultured Gemmatimonadota bacterium
ACGGGGCAAAAAAAGCACAGATGACTTTCAAATTTAATTGGAAAGATGTCTAATAAACACCCGCTCTTTTTCATAGGCTGCGCCGCGGCCGGGACGAAAACTTTAACCGCACTTATAAAGCCGAAGCCTCCCTCATCGAAGGCTACTTAGCCGAGCTGGAAAAACTTGACCCCAACACACCCTTAGACGAAGCCCGCGGCAAAATATTCGGCCTGGAAGGCCGGGCCGGCGCCGCTTACTGGGCTGTCGTCAAAAAACTCCTGCCGCCCTGGACGGCGTTCCCCGGCCGCCATCATCAAGAGGCCAAAGACGTGGCCAACGCCATGTTTAACTACGGCTATGGCGTCCTGTATAACGAAATCTGGTCCGTCCTGGTCAAGCAAGGCTTTAACGTCCAGATCAGCTTTCAGCATCAGCCCCAATATGGCAAACCAACCCTGGTCTATGATGTGATCGAAGAATATCGCGCCCAGATCGTTGACCGCGTCGTCATCAGCCTGCTGACCAAAAAAGCCCATCCGGAATTAGACAACGAGCATCATCTGACCCGCGACAGCAAAAACCGACTGTTGAAAGCCTTGCTGGAGCGACTGCGCACCCCCATCCGCTATCATGGCCGCGACGAAAAAACGTATGAAGAAATCATCCACCTGCAAACACAACACATGGCCAAATACCTGCGCGGGGAAGAAAGCGCCTACCATCCCTTTATCGTCTACTGGTAACCCGGAGTAGCAAGCTTCCAGCTTGCCGGCCACCCCCCAGGCCGGCAAACTTGGAATTTCTGCAACTCTTTACTCGACAACATCTTACGATTAAATTTCAATCTGCGAAAAATTGACCTGACCATAAAACAAAGGCTAACTCAAAATACATCAACCTGTTACATTCAAAAAACGACACTAACCGCCCAGCGGCAACTTTTTCGCAGATTGACCGTTTTTTACCGGATGCGGGTCAATCTGCGAAAAATATAACTTGTTTCTAAACAATAAGTTAACCCAATTTTTGAGCAAAAATACCCTTTCCAAACCCCTCGTTTTGTGTCAATCTGCGAATAAAATGACAAAAATAGCAAAAGACCAGGCCCCGCCTGCATAAAAAGCTTGACAAACCGACCCGGTTTTGCTGTACTCTCATCGTAATTAGTTAATTTTATTGCTATCCAAATTTCTAATCGCACTAATGTAGGATCGTTACTTTGCCCGTAACTTCTGGGTGGATCATAGCTTAAAAAATATCTGGTCTAAAACGCGGGACAAATACCCTATTTCTGACAAAATATTGACACATTTTCGATGCTATTCAGGATCATGATTGCATCTCAAAATTTGTCCTTAACAACTAAAAAGCCGCCTACTGGTCAAAGTAGGCGGCTTTATATTTTTTGCTACATGCGGTTTAAGCCGCAGTTCACATTGACCTGCAATATTTGTGGTGCCCGCAAGTAGCGCCGTTGCTCCCCGTTGACGCGCTAGCAACATTTGGCAGAATGCATTCATTTATAAAATTGTACAGGTCAAAGGCCTTTAGCCTGAATTATTCATGATAGTTTCACGCAAAGGCGCTAAGACGCAAAGGGGAAACGAGTTATAAAAAATTTGCTTTGAAACTTGCTTTTGAAATCCAAAACACCGAAGATCCAGTCTTTTCAAGGCTTCGCGCCTTTGCGCCTCTGCGTGATGAATAATTCAGGTCAGAACACTTCCGAGATGTCATTCCGGCGTGTTTTTGGCCGGAATCTTCTGACAGGCAAACAAGATGCCGGATAAAAGCATTCCGGCATGACAGTGTTCTAAAGGTTGTTGACTAGTACAATTCATTTATAAAATGCCATTATTTTTCTTGACAAAATCGATGGAATGCACTAAACTTTTTTAAGTAAATATCTTTACCGCAAGCAATCCTGCAAGAAAAATCCTAACATAATTTATGGCGTTTAGGAGGTCAATATGGCTGACGAGGTATATGGTGCAAATTCAATGGTCACCTATGAAGGCAAAAAGATCCAAATTCAAAGCGAATTAAAAGAACATACGGTCGTGACGGTCGTTATTATGGACGGGCAAGTCAAGAAGCGTTATGAGAAAGATGTCACCGACGAGTTGCAGCATCCCGATTGCGTTAAGAAAGTTCAAAAAATCATTAACGATCAGCACAAGGAAGTCGAGCTGAGAATTCGGGCGGCGAAGGCTACCAAAGAGAAGGAAGTCAGCGCGAACCCGCAACCATCCGCCCCGACGCCCGCCCAAAAACCGGCGCCGCAGCCGGAAGAGGAACCCAAAAAGCGCACTTTACTGGATACATTGCTGCGCCGGAAAAAAGATAAGGATAAATAGCGCACACCTTTTAAGTATAAATACTGCGCCTTTTGAAAGTTAAATTAGCTTTCAAAAGGCGCTTTCTTTTTTGTCGAAATGACTTGCAGGAAAGCACATGGAACAGATCAGTGTTTTTGACATGATTAAAGTCGGTATCGGCCCTTCCAGCTCGCATACGATGGGGCCATGGAAAGCAGCAGCTTGTGCATTGGAAGAGCTCCGCAATTTGAGCCAATTGGGTCTGGTTGTCAAAATCGAAATAGATTTGTATGGTTCATTAGCCAAAACCGGCCTGGGACATGGCACGCATACGGCGTTAGTATTGGGCTTAAGCGGGGATGATTATCTGACGATTGACACCGACACCGTCCGGCCCCGGTCGCGGGCAATCCGTGAAAGCGGGCTATTGACGCTGACCGGAAGTCAGATCGTGCCATTCGAAATCCACTATCATCCGGAGCCTTTGCCGTTTCATCCCAACGGAATGCGTTTTGTCTTCCATTTAGCGAATGGCAAAGACTATCAGACGACATTTTTTTCTATCGGCGGTGGCTTTGTGGTTAAGGAAGGTGAGGGGGAAGCGGCTTTGCCAAAAGCGCCTCTTCCCTATCCGATTCAATCCGGGGACGATTTACTGCGGCACTGTCAGTCGATCCAGGGGAAAATTGCCGATATCGTTTTGCAGAACGAATTGACCTGGCGATTGCTTCCCGAAATCAACCGAGAGCTTGACCATCTTTGGGCGGTTATGCAAGCGGCTGTCTACAAAGGCTGCCATGTCGAAGGCGAGTTGCCAGGTGGCCTGAATGTGAAACGACGCGCCCCGGAACTCAGCCGCAAGCTGATGGGTGAGCAACAACCGACCAACCAAACGGCGTGGTTGCAAGCGCTGAAAGCAATGCAGCCGACATTTCAGAATGTCTTAAAATGGGTTAGCTGTTTTGCGTTGGCCAGCAACGAGGAGAACGCATCATTTGGCCGCATCGTCACCGCGCCGACCAATGGCGCTTGTGGTGTCATTCCGGCGGTATTATTCTACTATTGTTACTTTTGCAATGTTGGCGAGACGGCAGACCCGCGTCGTTTTTTACTGGTGGCAGGGGAAATCGGCAGCATTTTCAAAAAAGGAGCCACCATTTCGGCGGCAATGGGCGGCTGTCAGGCGGAAATCGGCGTGTCGGCCGCTATGGCCGCCGGCGCCCTGTCCGAATGTCTGGGCGGCAGTCCGGCCCAGACGCTCATGGCGGCAGAAATTGCGATGGAGCACCATTTGGGCTTGACCTGCGATCCCATTGGCGGCCTGGTCCAAATTCCCTGCATCGAGCGTAACTCAATGGGCGCGGTCAAGGCGATTACCGCCGCGCACATTGCTTTGGAGAGCGATCCGGCGCGCGCCAAAGTTTCGCTGGACGCCGTGATCAAATCCATGTGGGACACGGCTCAGGACATGCATCATAAGTATAAAGAAACTTCCGAAGGTGGATTGGCTGCCCAGATTTCGGTGAATGTGATTGAGTGTTGATGCAGCGTCAAATCTGAAACCCATCGGCGTATTCGACATTCTTGTTTTGCGGCAGCAGGATGGAGGCGTCTTGCGCGCGGACGGTCTGATTTTTGGGCGAAAAGTAGTCCAGCCATTCTTTGGGCGCGTCCAGCGTCTGCCCGCCGTGGGCGGTCAGACGGCTGCGGATTTGGCATAAAACCGGCGTGTGGATCGCCGTTCCGGCAATAATGGCCTGGCCTTTGGTCAGGGCCGGCAGTTCCGCCAGCATATCCCGCCCGGCGCTTTCCACGCCGGAAGCGATGCTGCTCTGGTCAATCGGGTTGACAATCCGCATAATCACCTGAGTCATGCACTGTGATAAAACGTCCTGATCCAGCTTGCCCGGCCGCTGGCTGATAATGGCCACGCCAACGCCGAATTTGCGTCCTTCCGACAGCACGGTCTTGAGCAATTGCGTCGTCACCACCGACGTGCCCTGCGGCGCAAAGCGATGGCCTTCTTCCATGATCATAAAAACCGGATAATTAAGATAACGCTCGCTGGTCGGATCGGTCACCTTGCCTTTGATCGTATCCACGCGGGCGTTGTAGATGCGGCGCAGAATCGTGGCCACAATCACCCGCTGCTCGTCTACATCAATATCGGACATTTGCAAGACCGTACATTGGCCGGGCTTGACCAACTCCGGCAGCGGAATATGCTCCTTCGCCCGAAAGATCGACGACTGCCCAAAACGTGAATCCAGCCGCCATTTGAGCGCATCCAGCGTGGTGGAATTGGCCTCGTTCACCTCGCCTTCGCCCAAGATCATCCGCTCCAATTCCAGCGTCAATTCCCGCATCGACCACAAATGGCTTTCTTTGGCCTTGTTCAACACGGCGCTATAGGCGCGGCTGAGAAAGTGCGACATTTTTTCGGTTAAGGCCGGCAGTAACGCCTTGATCTCGTTAATCTCCATCGAAGAAATGCGCACAAAAATATTTTCCGGCTGAAAAATCTTCACCACCGGCGAGTAGCCATTGGCTTTAAATTCCGGTTTCGTCTGGATTTCCTGCAAAGTGCTGTATTCGCTGTGCGGGTCCACGACCAGGACGGCGGCGCGGTTGTAGGGGCGCATCAATTCTTCGATCAGGACGCTGGCGGTGTAGCTTTTGCCGCTGCCCGTGCCGGCCAGAATCGAAACGTGAGTGCTGACGACTTCCTTGACATCCAGCACAATCGGCACGCCGTCAGCGCCGCGGGTCAACAAATGGCCGAGATGGGCCGAGCCAAGGCTGCCAAGCGCTTTGGGCGACAGGGTTTGGGTCAACACATCGTCGGCAACCAGAAACACTTGCTCACCCGGATCGGGCGAAATGCGCGGGTTGACAAAGCTGCTCAGGCGCGGATCAAAATAACCCTTCACCGTCACAACAATTTCGTACAACTCCGGCTGAATCAGTTCGCAGCCGATCAGGTTGGAGATGGCGCGCGGAGAAATTTCCGGGTTGGACAAAAAGCCGTCGGGCAGTTGCCGCACCAAACGCCGTTCGGTAATGCTGCCCAGGATATCGCGCGAGCCGCCCGGCGTTTCGACCGCATAATACACGAACTCGCCGATGCGGGTATGCTCGTTATCCGACGTGATGAAGACATATTGATGCGGCGTTTCGCCCGGCCCTTTGACCGTGCCGACGAGTTTTCGATTCTGGAAGTGACTCATGATTCGTTCCTTTTTAAGACATACAGTTATATTCGGTATTTGATTGCGTCGGCATCAAGCAACAGTTTTTTCAAAACGGGATTACGGCTAACCAATTCAATTTTGAAAGCCGGAAATGCCGAATCCAGCCGCAGATGCGCTTGAATTTGCATAAAATACGCATTCTTTCGGGTAGGATATTTAGTTGAATTTTCTACTAAGGTTTGCGTCGAAAGCCGCTGTGATCAAACGATGCAAGGCCGGACTTCACCATCTTGTTCCATGAGCCAATTTTTAAAAACAGATCTCCGTAAAAAATCCGTTTCGTCTGCGAAAATCCGTGCTCTATTTTTCCGATGACAGCCCGCCCTTTGCAAACGCCTCTATTTCCTCAAATAGAAAATTCTCCAGCAGCGCCTGAATACGTTTGGTAAAAGGCCGGAAGACCGACTCCTGTGACTGAAGCATATCCAGCAGTTGCTCGATCTCCGTCAAGTTGCCGAACTCGGCCAGTTCGATGACCCGGCGTAAGGTTTTCGCCGGCGGCCAGACTATGTCGGCGGCAGGTGCGGCGGTGGACGCGGTATCTTTGCCGTACTGCCATTTTACGTTTAAAAGTGTGGTGATTTGTTGGAGCAGGGCCTCTATGTCAAGCGGCTTGGGCAGAAAGCCGTTGCAGCCGGCCCGGTGCGCCTCGTCTTGCGTTTCCCGGAAGGCGTTGGCGGTCAGGGCAATGATGAGTGTGTCCTTGATCTCCGGCGTCCGGTGGATTTGCTGCGTGGCCGTCAGGCCGTCCATGACCGGCATGACCCAATCCATCAGGATCAGGTCCGGGCGATAAAGCAGGGCTTGATCAAAAGCGTCCTGGCCGTTTTCCGCCTCTATAACGGGCAGGCCCAGCGGCTTGAGCGTGTCGCGGATGACGGCCCGGTTGACGGCGTTGTCGTCCACAACCAGAATGGTCGGCGGCTGACCCTCAATGCCGGTAATATGGCGGGTGGATGTGACTTCCGCTGTTTCCGGGGCGCTGATGAGATCGAGCGGCAAGGGAATTTCAAACCGGAAAACGGAACCAACGCCGACCTCGCTGCGCACAGACAGGTCGCCGCCCATCAACTGCGCCAATTTGCGGCTGATCGACAGGCCGAGGCCCGTGCCCTGGGCTTTGGATGCCGCCAGGCCTACTTGCGAAAACTCTTTAAACAGTTTTTGTTGATCCTCCGGACTCAGGCCCGTGCCGGTGTCAATCACCTCAAAACGGATTATGTTCCCCTCCTTGCAGGAGGGGTTAGGGGTGTCGGAAACGCGCAGCTCCACCCGGCCTTGTGCGGTGAACTTAATGGCATTGCCCAGCAGATTAAGCAGGATTTGGCGCAGCCGCTTTACGTCGCCGATGACATAGCGGGGCAGGGCCGGGTCGGCGGTGTGAACGAGTTGCAACCCTTTTTTGGCCGCAGCGGGCTTCGTTATGCTGATGATGTTGTGCAAGACATTGGGCAGATCAAACGTCGTCGGGTACAATTCCACCTTGTCGGCTTCGATCTTGGCCAGATCGAGAATATCGGAAATCAGCTTGAGCAGATGTTCACCGCTGCTCAGAATCGTGTCAATGGCCGACTGGTAATTTTCCGGGAATTTCGGGTCGCGTTTAAGGATTTGGGCATAACCGAGAATGCCGTTGAGCGGGGTGCGCAGTTCATGGCTCATGCCGGCCAGAAAAGCGCTCTTGGCGCGATTGGCGGATTCGGCGGCTTCTTTGGCCTGACGCAGTTCGACTTCGGCTTCGCGCAGCTCTTCTTCAGCCTGCTTTTGCGCGGTGATGTTCTGGACGTGCGAGATAAAATACAGCGGCGACCCTTGCCCGTCTTGGACTAACGAGCTGCTGACCCGCCCCCAAATTAGCCCGCCATCCTTGTGAATATACGCTTTTTCAAACTCGGTGTGACGGACTTGGCCGGAGAGCGCCTCTTTAATAAATGCCGGACTGCTGTTCGGGTAATCCGGATGGGCAATGCTACTCACGGACATGTCCTCCAGCTCTGCGCGGCTGTAGCCGAAGATAGCGCCCATCGCCTCATTCACCCGGATCAGCTTGCCGGTCGGATCGACTAAGCAGACGCCGATATGGGCATTCTCGAAGGCTGAGCGGAATTTTTCCTCACTTTCGCGCAGCCTTTCTTCCGCCTGCTTGCGTTCGGTGATGTCATTTACTACGACTAATTTTGCCGCTTTTCCTTCAAATT
>CAYOLL010000245.1:0-7728 GCA_964404765.1 uncultured Gemmatimonadota bacterium
GAGCAAAACCCTTAGGGTGAACTTACCCAAAGTTATTAAATTGACGTTCCTAAGTAAGTCAATATAAACCAAATTTTTCAACTTTTTAGCATAGACCCTAAGGGTTTAATTGGTTGAACCTCTTGAGGTTATGCGTAAACAAAACCCTTAGGGTCTTTGTTTATAGTCACTTAAGTAAGCAACAACGAACAGGAGTAACCCATGCCTGCTGCCCCTATCCCGGCCAATGAACAGGAACGCTTAGACGCCTTGTGCGCCTACGAGATTCTGGACACCATGCCGGAAAAAGAATTCGACGATATTACCCGCCTGGCCGCCTATATCTGTCAAGCTCCGACCGCGCTGATCAGCCTGGTGGATAAAGATCGTCAATGGTTCAAATCCAGCCATCATTTGGATGTCGCTGAGACGCCGCGTGAGATGGCCTTTTGCGCCCACGCCATTTTGCAGTCCGAGCCGCTCGTTATCCCGGATGCCTTGCAAGACCCGCGTTTTAGCGATAATATTCTGGTTACCGGCGAGTTGCATTTGCGATTTTATGCCGGCGCGCCGCTGATTACCCCGGACGGGCAGGCCATCGGCACGCTGTGCCTGCTGGATTATCAACCGCGCTCCATCACCCCGGAGCAGCAGGACGCCTTGCAGATTCTCAGCCGTCAGGTGGTCAGCCTGTTGGAGCTGCGCCTAAAGAACCGCCGTCTGGAGCAGGCCGGCGCCGCCCTGCAAGACAGTCAAACCCGGACCAACGCCTTATTGGAAGCCATTCCGGAGATGATGTTCCGGTTTGATCGCCAGGGCGTTTATCTGGACTACAAGGCCGCCCGGGAAGACTTATATGTTCAGACGGGGGAAATTATCGGCAAGAAACTCCGCGATATTGCCCCGCCGGAATTTGCCGCCTGTGTCGAAGAACTTATCCGGGCCACGCTGGACACGCAGGAGATGCATGTCTTTGAATATAAACTGCCTATCATCGGCAAGGGCCTGCACGACTATGAAGCCAGGCTGATGCCCGCCGGGTCAAATGAAGTCATCGCCATTGTGCGCGATGTAACCGAACGCAAGCAGATCGAAGAAGAATTGCGCCAGACCCATGCCGCTTTAGCCGAGAGCAACGCCCGCTTGCAAACCATGATGGACGCCGCGCCTGATCCGATTCTGCTGGTGGATCAGCAAGGAAAAATGGTGTGGGTCAATACCCAGACCGAAGCGGTTTTTGGCTACACCACGGCGGAGTTGGCCGGCCAGCCCATCGAAATGCTGGTGCCCGACCGCGCCCGCCATCGCCATGCCGCTCACCGTGACCATTACAAACAGCAACCGCGACTAATGGGCACCGGCCAGAACATCACCGCGCGTCACAAAAACGGCCACGAGTTCCCGGTTAGTGTCCGGCTGGGGCCGCTGCGCGACAAGGACGGCGCGTTGCTGACCATCGCCATCGTGGAAGATATCAGCGAGCGCAAGCAGATAGAAGAAACGTTGCGTGTTAGTGAGGCGCGGAACCGGCTGTTTATTGACACGGCGTTGGAAGGATTTGGCGAGATTGCCGCCGATGGGCGAATTCTCACGGTTAATGCGCATTTGGAAAGCATGTTTGGTTATGCAAAAGGCGAAATGACCGGTCTTAACATAATAAATGACCTGCTTTTTCCGGAGGATCGCGCAACCATGATTGAACGGCAAAAACACCGCAGACAGGGCGAGGCTATCGCCTACGAGCAGCGTTTTCGACGAAAAGATAGCGTGGCATTGTGGGCGATTGTCTCGCCGACCCCGATCAAAGATATTACCGGCAATATCGTCGGTTCATTTGCCATGATGACGGATATTACTGAGCGTAAGCAGGTCGAAGAAGCCCTGCGGGAAAGCGAAAATCGTTTTCGTCGTTTGTTTGAAGATGATCTGAGCGGTAATTTTATTACCACTGGTGACGGCGTTATTTTGGCATGCAATCCGGCCTTTGTTAAAATATTTGGCTATGCTTCTGTGGCGGAACTCATCGGTCAATCCATCATCATGCTCTATTTCGACCAGGTCGAACGCCCCATCTTGCTGGCTCGCTTGAAAAGAGAGGGCAAAATTGAACATTACCAGTGCGTTCGCCGCCGCAAGGATGGCGTGTTGATTCACGTGATCGAAAACAAAGTGGCCACGCTTAATGCCGCCGGAGAAATTGTGGAGATTAAAGGCTACATCTATGATGATTCGGAACGCAAACAGGCGGAAGAAGCGCTACAGGAGAAGGAGACCCGTTTGCGCCTGGCCGTGCAGTCGGGGCCGATCGGTATTTGGGACTGGGATATTGTCAACAACAAGCTGGTTTGGGAAGAAAGCATGTATACCCTGTATGGCATTCGCGCGGAAGATTTTGGCGGGGCCTACGACGCCTGGAGCCGCACCGTCCATCCAGACGACCTGCAATACGCCGAAAACGAAATCCAGGCCGCCTTGCGCGGCGAGCGGGAATACGCGCCAGAATTCCGCATCGTCCGGCCCGACGGCGGTGTCAGGATCATCAAAGCTTCTTCTATCACCACCTACGACGCAAATGGCCAAGCCCTGCGCATGGTCGGCACAAACATTGACATCACCGAGCGCAAACACCTGGAAGAATCGCTGCGAGCGGCCAAAGAAATCGCCGACAAGGCCAATCAGGCCAAGAGCGACTTTCTGGCCGGCATGAGCCACGAGCTGCGCACCCCGCTCAACGGTATTTTGGGGTATGCCCAAATTTTGCAGCGCGACCCGCAATTTCCGGAAAATTACCGATCAGCCATGGATACGATTAAGCGCAGCGGCGAGCATCTGCTCAAGCTGATTTCCGATATTCTCGACCTGGCCAAGATCGAAGCGGGCAAGGTGGAACTGGTTCCGGCTCCCTTCAATCTGTCTAACGCCGTGCAAGACATCCTCAGCATGACCAAACCCAATGCGACCAGAAAGGGCTTGCCATTGATTTACCTGGCCGACGCCGCCCTGCCCGGCTATGTCTTTGGCGATGAAAAGCGGCTGCGCCAGGTCCTCATCAATCTGTTGGGCAACGCCATTAAGTTTACCAAACAAGGCCGGGTTGAGCTGCGGATTCTAAATTCCCTTGATAGGGAGAAATTCATTCGTTTTGAGGTGATTGACACCGGCGTGGGCCTGAGCGCGGACGATCAACAGAAGTTGTTTAAAGAGTTTTCACAAGTAGGCTCCACGGCCTCCAAAGAACAAGGCACGGGCCTGGGCCTGTCCATCAGCCGTAAATTAGTGCAGCTCATGGGCGGCGATTTATATGTGAAAAGCGAAATTGGGGTCGGTTCCACCTTCTGGTTCGAGATCGCCCTGCCGGCGGATGCTAACACCGGCGATAACGCCGAGATCAAGTCCGGCCGGCGCATTACCGGGCTGCTGGGCCGGCCGCTGACCATTCTGGTGGTGGACGACTATGCCGTCAACCGCGCCGTCATCCGCGACACGCTGCGGCCGCTGGGGATCACGGTGATTGAAGCGAAAAACGGCCAGGATGCTTTTGACCAGGCCCTGCGTTATCGTCCGGAGCTGATCCTGATGGATTGGGTGATGCCGGTCATGGACGGCCGGACCGCCACCCGGCTGATTCGGCAGCAAGCGGAAGTCCAGACGATTCCGATCATCGCCCTGACCGCCAACGCCTTCAGCGAAACCCAGGACGAAGCTCATCAGGCCGGTTGTAACGCCTTTCTGTCCAAGCCGTTGGATATGGAAGCCCTGTTGCAGCAGTTGACCGTCTTTTTGCAGGTCGAGTGGCAATACGCCGGTGAAGATGCCCAAGCCGCCGCTCCGACCGAAACCGCCGCCATGCACTGGCCGCCGGCGGAAACCTTACGCCAGATCATCGAAATGGCCGAATCCGGCGATTTTACCGGCCTCGAGGAATGGGTCAAAACCTTCAAACAGCAAGGCCCGGAATACGCCCCTTTTACCAAACGGGTTCAGGCGCTGCTGGACGATTTTTTGTTTGAGGAAATGGTGGTTTTTTCAAATAATGGATTGGCCGTATAACTAGTGCTACGCGGCGTAAGTTCGTGTGAACTTAGAGATGCCATCTTTTGGAAAGATGGCATCTCTTTCCGGCCGGAAAAGTTCACCCGAATTTTGCCCCGGTAACTTATCTCACCTTTAACGACAAGGGCCTGATTTTAGACATCAACCTGACCGGGGTCAATTTTTTGCAGCGAAACCGGGATACGCTGCTGCGCAAACCATTTGTTACCTTTCTGGTCAGCGACTACCACATGATCTTTCACGATCATCTCAAGCGTTTGTTTGGGACAGAGAATATTTCGGCTTGCATTTTAACTTTGTTTTTGGTAAAAATCGCACTTTCACAGTTATGATTTTGTGCAAGCAAAAAACAGGCACTCCAATATTTGAATGGAAGGGAGGCATTAGAAATGCCTTTGATTGAGGAATTGCAATCGCGATTGGAAGCCGTTGCCGGGGCAGATCGGCTGCAAATTTTGTTTGATCTATGCGACGCATGTAAAAATTCGCGCGCCGATTTGATGTTGCAATATGCCCGGGAAGCCTTGGATTTGGCCAAATCCCTGAATGATCCTGAGTGCATTGCCGACGCGCAGCATGTGATCGGAACGGCGTATTGGGTCATTGGCGACCACGATCTGGCGATTGAATATTTGCTGCTGGCCCTGGCTGTACGGGAAGCCAGCGGTGATGATCAAAAAATAATCAGTTCATTGAATAGTCTGGGCGTCGTTTATGCCGGAGTCTATCAATTTAAGCGTGCAATTGAGTATTTCGTGCGAGTATTGCCTATGGCGGAAAAACTGGGCAACCTGCGATTGCTTGCTCGTACCCTGCATAATCTGTGCGGGGCCCATTTGAGTCTGCCCTCGCCTCTGTCGAACGACGTGATCCCCATGCTGCAACGAGCAATCGCCCTCTATCGGCAGCTTAACAATGCCGATGCCCTGTCGGAATCCTTAGTGCTGTTAGGTTATATGCACATTCGGAACGAAGAATATGACAAGGGCATTGCCGGCTTGCAGCAAGCTTTAGAACTCGTGGATGAAAACAGCCACCGGGTTCGGGCCAATATTCTGGGCCATCTGGCAACGTGTTATGAAAAGTCCAATCGAATGGAAATTGCCCTGGACTATGCTCGGCAATGCTTGACTGCCGCCGAACTGTCGCAAAGCAAACCCAGGCTTCGCGACGCCCATCATCATCTGGCCATGCTCTACCGGCAACTTGGCGATTACGCGCTGGCGTATGACCATCTGGACAAGCATACTTGGCTGATAAAAGACATTTTTAACGAGGATAAATCACAGCAAATCGAGAATCTTAAAGTCCGTTACGAAACTCAAGCCAAACAGGACGAGGCCGAACTACTACGCCAAAAGAACGAGGAGTTGCACATCGCCAAACTCGCCGCCGACAAAGCCAATCAGGCCAAGAGCGACTTTCTGGCCAATATGAGCCACGAACTGCGCACGCCGCTCAACGGCATCCTCGGCTTTGCCCAAATCCTCAAGCGCGACGAACACGCCACGCCCAAAATCTTGGACGGCCTGCAGGTCATCGAAAACAGCGGCAATCATTTACTCAGTTTGATCAACGATATTCTGGATTTGTCCAAGATCGAAGCCGGCAAAATGGAGCTGCATTTGGGTCAGGTAGAACTGCACAAATTGTTGAAAAAAGTAACCGATATTGTCCATCAGCGCGTGGTCCAAAAGGGTTTGCACTTTCAGTTGGACTTTGCCGCCAATCTGCCCGTTGTCGTGGAAACCGACGAGAAGCAGCTCAGTCAGGTGTTGATCAATCTCTTGGGCAATGCGATCAAGTTTACGGAAAAAGGCGCAGTCACGTTTTCCGTCCAACGGCAGGATGATAAAATCCGCTTTGCCGTCATGGACACCGGCGTCGGCATCCCGCCGGAAAAGCTGGATGGCGTGTTTACGCCATTTCGTCAATTGCACGACACGAGCAAGTTTGAAGGCACCGGCCTCGGTCTGTCCATTTCCCAACGTATTGTGGAAATGATGGACGGACAGATTCAGGTGGATAGCGAACCGGACAAAGGCACGCGCTTTTGGTTTGATTTAAGTCTGCCGGAAGAAGCGGTTGCGCCCATCGTGCCTGGGCTGGAAAAAGAAGTGATCGGTTATGAGGCAGACCGCAAGCGCATTCTGGTGGTGGACGATAAGGCCGATAACCGCAGTGTGCTGGTTCTGCTTCTCCAGCCGCTGGGCTTCGAAATGGCCGAGGCGGAAAACGGCTTTACCGCGCAGGACATGGCCCGCGACTTTGCCCCGGACTTGATTTTGTTAGACTATCGGATGCCGGATCGCGACGGTTTGGAGACCGCTCAATTACTGCGCCAAATGGCGTTATCCCAAATGCCCAAAATCATCATCTGTTCGGCCACAGCTTCGCCGGAAATGCAGCAGCGCAGCGCGGAAATCGGCTGTGACGGCTTTTTGGCCAAACCGGTGCAGCGCCCGAAACTGTTGCAAATCCTGCAAACGCAATTAAACCTGACCTGGCGTTTCGCCACCGATCCATCCGGCGATGACGCGGAATCGTTCGTAGTTCCGCCGCGCGCGATATTGGAAAAGCTGCTGGATATTCTTGACTCCGGTGATATTCTGGGGGTTCAGGAAAGCCTGGATGTGTTGCTGGCAAAGAATCCGCCCTACGCTTCTGCTTTGCAGCGCCTCAACCAACTGGCCATTGATTTTGAAGTGGACAAGGCGCACACGCTGGTGGAAGACTATCTGCGTCAGGCCGGGTAGGTTTAACGTGAGGACCGGGGGTTGAATGGCATTTTTGCTATAAACATACCACCGCTACGCGGTTGGACCCGCACCCTTCCAAGTCCTGTTTTTGTGAGGCTTGCTTCGAAAGCCGTCGTGCTCCTTAATCAGGTTGTAACTTCTCAAAAAGTGTTGGTAAAATAAAACCTTGCGAAGGTTAAACTTGCCGCGGAAGTCAATACTTTCAGGGTTTTCACAAACTTACAGGCGGGAACCTTCGCAAGGTTAGCCTACGGTTATTGAGAAGTTACATCAGGTTAACAACACTGGGCATCCAAAGCCGCGGCAGTAATTCGATAATGGCTGCCGTGCCATTTGACGGTGCCATCGGCATGTAGCCACAACACCTGCGGAGATTCGTGCTTAATGCCGGACTCTTGCGCAATATACTGACTCAACTGCCGATCTTGAACAACATCTACCCGCACGATCTTTAAATTCGGCGCTGAAACTTTCCCCGCCCAGGTTTGCACATCACTTTCGATAAAAAAGCTGACCGAACATTTCGGGCTTTTCTTGAAAACAAGCAGCTCCTCGCCGGCGCTCAGGGTCTGGCGCAAGGCTTGCCAATCGGCAATCGTATGGATGTTTTGAATAGGAATCATTGTATTGCGGACCTTTGAAGGAGTAGCAAACTTTAGTTTGCAAGTGGAGTAGCAAACTTTAGTTTGCGTATTAAATAACTTTCGCATTTGGACGGTTGAACTGTTCACAAGCCCTGTAAGGGCGGCCTGTTTGTAGAAAGCGAACCACACAGGACTTGGAAGGTTATCGGTAAAAACCGTTGAAACGGTTTCGGATAATACCTGCGAGATGCGTTTTCACCCCGTTAAAACGGGGTGTTACATTAACACCGGAATTCATTAGACATCTTTCCAATTAAATTTGAAGTCGTCGATCTGGCGCATCTATGCTTTTT
>CAYOLL010000246.1:0-7710 GCA_964404765.1 uncultured Gemmatimonadota bacterium
ACATACCGGAATGACACCGACAAAAAGTGTTCTAAAGGTCGTTGACTAGTACAAACTTAGTGCCTTTGCGTCTTTGTGGCGAGTCTTTATTATTTCGCGGTCGCGTTGCCAAAGGGAGCCGCCATGCTGTTACGCGCCGCTTGCGAAGCCTACCACATAGACCCGCGCATTATCGACATCTGGGAACGGGAAGAAGGCCCGGAATTGCTGCCCGTTCAGGATGCGGCGATTCAACAGGGCCGGCTATTGGACGGCAACAGCCTGCTGATTGTTTCGCCCACGTCATCCGGCAAGACTTTTGTGGCCGAGATGGCGGCCATCCGGGCCGTCTATCAAAATCGCAAGGCTGTTTTTCTATTGCCGATTAAAGCGCTGGTCGAGGAAAAATATCAATCTTTCCACCGTAAATACAGTGCGTTGGGATTGCAAGTTGCCATTTCCACCCGCGAGCGGCAGGAGCACGACGACAACATCTTGATCGGCAATTTTGACATCGCCGTGATTGTCTACGAAAAGTTTGAGCGGCTGCTGATTGAAAATCCGAGTCTGTTGCGGCTGTGCGGCCTGATCGTGATAGATGAAATCCAGATGCTGGCCGAAGCGCAGCGCGGCGCGGATTTGGAACTGCTGCTGACCCATATCCGCCAAAGCGCCTTGCGCCGATTGCGCCCGGACACCGCGCCCGTTTCCGGCGCAAACTCGCCTGAGTTGCAGTTGATCGGCTTATCCGCCGTCCTGGGCGATTTGAACGGCCTTGATCAATGGTTGGATGTGCAAACCATCGTAACCACCGAGCGCGCCGTCGAATTGCAGGAAGGCGTGTATCATCCCGGCGGCCACGTCCGCTATCGCCAATACAATGCCGGCGACGAAGGCGAAATCGACCATCTGCCCAAAACCAACCTGCCCGCCGAATTTAACCCCAACGAAAAAGAAAACTACCGCACCCGCGCCGCTATCAACCTGGCCAAATTTTTTGTCGAAAAAGACAAGCAGGTGCTGGTTTATCGCAAATGGCGGCGACTCAGCCGGGAAACGGCTTTGGCGCTGACCGATGCATTACCCAACCGGCCCACGTCGCAGCTCATCAAAAAATTGGGCGTGATGGAAGAAACCCTGTCGAAAGAGGCTCTGCTGGATTGCCTGCGGCATGGCGTTGCCTTCCACAATGCCGACTTGACGGCCTACGAGCGCCGCCAGATTGAGGCGGAATTTTGCCGGCCCGATACGCCGCTGCGGGTCATTGTGGCCACCTCCACGTTGGGCATGGGCGTCAATTTGCCGGTGGATGTGATGATTGTGGCCGACGCCGAAACCATTGATCCGCTCAGCCAGCGCTTTCAGGAAATCCCCATGAGCGTGGCCGAATACAAGAACCTGAGCGGGCGGGCCGGTCGGCTCAAGCTGCACACACACGGCCAATCCATTCTGATTTCCCTGAGCGATTTTGAATTTGAAAAATACTGGCGGATTTACGTCCTGGGCCGGCCGGAAGCCATGCGCAGCGCCCTGCTTCATGAGCATTTGCTGGACATGAGCCTGAAGGCGTTGGCCCGCCATCCGGCGCAATCCACAGAGCAAATCCGGAGTTATTTGGCCGGGACTTTTGCCGGCTTCAGCCAATGGTCGGTCAGCGAAGCGGAGCAGGCCCACTTTCGGCAGGAATTACAGTTTGCCTTCAAGCGCGGGCTGCGCGAACATTTGATTGACGAACTGCCCGAAAAAGAGCGCTTTGGCCTGACCCGGCAAGGTCGTATTTGTGTGCTGGACGGCGTCAGCGCGGCCACGTATCTTGGCTTTTTTAAATGGCTGACGACCGCCAAAGCGCATGAATCCGCCGTCAGCGACTGGCTGCTGATTTTTATCTGCGCCCACGCCAAAGAAGTCGAGACCATGCCGGTGCGTCTATCCACGCTGGCTTTTCAGGAAGGGCGTTATGTGGAGGATTTAGCCAATCGGCTGCGCAAGGATTTGGCCGATATGCAACCGCTGTTGCTGCAGTCGTTTGAACTGACCGGCGACCGTTATGAAACCGTCAAAAAAATCAAAATTACGCTGGAAATGTTAGACTGGATTGACGGCCGGCCGTATGTGGAAATCGAAAAGCATTTCAATAAAGATTATGAGGATAAGGCCCAGGGCGCAATCATCCGCGAAACGGGCGAAACTTTGTGCTGGCTGATGAGCACGCTGGCCCACGTCGCCGCCGAACATAAATTTGCGGAAGCCTTTGCGAATCGGCTGCGGACGCTGGCCATGCGGCTGGTGTTCGGCTTGCCGGAAGACGGGCTGGACCTGGCTTTTTTGCATGTGCCGGAGCTGAACCGCAACCACATCATGCAGTTGATTCAGGCGGATATGACTGCACCGGATGAGTTGCTGGACGTGACGCCGGAAGAAATGGAAGGTATTTTGCCGCGCTCTGCGCTTCTGGCGGTGCAGCAGGCAATTATGACGCATGAAAAGGAAAGCGCGGCCACGCTGCTAAAGGGCCAACTGATTCGGCTGCGCAGTCTCGGTCTGGAGACCCGGCTGATCGAAAATGTCTATGCCACCGGCGGCAAGGAGTTTGAGCGGGCCATCGAAGCCTTGTTGACCGCGCCGCCGCTGCTGCTGACGTTGCAGCGCATTGTGGATCAAAAATTTGGCGAGCCGGATTATCTGCTGCATGTTGACGATGAAACCATCCCGATTGAAATTGCCTCAACCTCGCACGACGAAAAGAAAGTCAGCCTGAAAAAGGCCGGCGAAATCCTGCACGGCGCGGCCCGCTACAAGCCCAAATCGCTCATTGTGATCGGCAAGCCGGATTTTCACGAATTGGCCATCCGTTCTGCCGAGCAGATTGCGACGGCTTATCAAATCCACTATAAGCTGATTCCGGCCTATGCGGTCGTCGAAATGTTTATTCGCTATGCCGAAGGCCGGCTGAGCAGGGCGCGTTTGATTGAGATTTTGCAGAAAGGGCAGGGATATTTGCGTGTTGACAGTCTGAAGTAAAGCAGAAATGCCATCTCTTCAAGAAATGGCATTTCTATAATCTTGTCGTTGGAAGCGTGTAACGCCAAGGTATCTTGTAATTGCTTGGCATTAAGCGCTATTTCACTAACAGCAACTTCCGCGCTTTCTCAAAAATCGCTCCCTTGCCTTCTCCAAAAGGTGAGTTTGTCCTCAAGCGATAGAAATACACCCCTGATTGCACTTCCTCACCCGCGTCGTTTGTACCGTCCCAGTTCACGGTGCGATAGCCTGCCGCTTGCCCGCCATTTACCAGCGTCTTGACTTTTTGTCCAACGGTGTTGTAGATGGTGATTGCCACATTTGCATCCTTTGGCAAGGCGTATTGAATCAAGGTCTGATTGCTGAAGGGATTCGGTGTATTCTGGAAGAGGTCAAGGTGTGTCGGCATAGCCGTGTTCGGATCCTCGACACCCAACGGCGCAGAAATCCAGACATAGGGCGCATCGACGCCGCCAAGCGATACGTTGGACTGAAAGCTTATGCGTTCATCGGCAATGTATTCGGTCGCGTCGTTGTTTTTCAGCAAGAGAAATTCCACCATTTCGTTCGCCGGTTGATTACTGTAGATCATCAAAAAGATCAAATGTTTCTGCATGGATGCAATGTAGACCGGTTGGGCGATACCGCGGCATTCACTCCCGACGAACGCGCCGATAATACTAAAATCGCCGGTCGCTTCCCGACCCGCGGCGTTGATAACGCCGGTCACGGTCATGTTGTGCTCGAATTGGGTCGGATCAACAGACCACTGCGGAGAGCCGGATTGGGAAGTCGCGCCATCCGCCGGCATGCCGTCATCCGCATTCCGCAAAGCGGCGGCTTCGGGATAGGTTAGCGTCCCGGCATTGGTCAGCTTGAGCATATAGCCCAGACCCGGCTCCAGATATTGCAGGCTGCCGGCCCAGCCGTAGCCCGTCACATATTGCGAAAAAGCGGTCTGGCTCTTGATCAGATCGCCTGTAACCGGCGACAACGAGGCCAGCGCGGTCGTCACCGTTTGCGAGGTGTTTGGCTGGTAGGCAATCCAGTTCCAGCCGGTGGACAGGGCAATTGGCGTGGTCGCGGTATTCAGGGTATAGCCGCTGATTTCAAATGAGGCGGCATTGGTCAGCTTGACCATATACATAGAGCTATTGGTCAGCGTCGTCAGCGAGCCGATCCAGCCTGTGCCGGTTACATATTGACTAAACTGGGTCTGGCTCTTAATCAGATCGCCGGTTGTGGCCGACAGATCGTTCAGGGCGCTGTTGATGGCCATATCGTCCGCGTCTACATTAAAGGACAGCCAGTTCCAACCTTTAACCAGGCTGAAGCTTTGCACGTTCAGTTCCGCCAGCGAAATACTGAACGGACTGACGCCATTACCCAGATTCGTGTCGGCGGCAAAATCCACCGCGGCCACGTCCTGGCCCAGTTCGGCGCAGGACAGGCCGTCCCAAACGCGCAGGGTCACATTTTCGCCGGAGGCGCTGTTGCTGTAAACGGTCAAAAAGGCTAAGTATTTGCCGAATAGCGTCGAATATTCAATGGTGGCCATGCCACGCGCGGTGTTGTTCACAAACGCGCCGACCACGACGGCGGTACGATCATCCGGAATGTCGCCGCCAAAATCCACCTCTGCGGTGATGGTCATGGTATAGTCGTAATCCGCGGCGGTGACCGACCAACTGGGCGCGTAGCAGCGGTTTTGCAAATCCACCAAAATTTCCTCATCACCCAGCGTTGTGCGCACGATCAGGGTGTCAGTATACAATCCGCCGCCAATCTCGTCGTCAAAACTAATGGTGACGGTTTTCGACGAGCCGGGATTGATCGTACCGCTTGTGGGCGAGACGGTCATCCAATCGGCCGGGGCAATGGCCGCGCGGCCCGGATTGGGCGAACTATCAATGAAGTTGAAGCTGATCACCGACGCGCCGGTGTTGACCAACGTCCTAGTGATGGACGTGGTTTGATCCTCATACTTGGTCATGGTTATGTCGCCGCCGCTCCAGGCGATGGGGTTGCGGTTGACGTAAAATTCCCAATCCACCTGCTCGCTCATGGCGTTGCCGTAAGAATCTTTTACGCCAACCAGCGAGGCCAGCAGCGTCTTGTTCTCGATGAAATAATTGCTCACGTTTGGCTCGATAATGATCTGGTTATCATAACACGTATAGTTGAAATCAATCAGCGCGCCGGTCTCGGCATTATACAAACCGATGTTGTTGAGATCGAACATGTCGGCTTCCACGATGTTGCCGCAGACAATGCTCTCGGTGAATTTTATGGAGATATCGTCGCCGGTGTGCAGCACCAGATCGGCCGGCTGCGGCGTGCCGAACACGTCCGGTGAGCGCCGTTCCAAAATACCGTTGAGCGTGGACGAGGCCCCGGCGATGTTCGCGCCGGAGACGCAGGTCGTCGTGGCCCGGATTTCGTATGCGCCGTCGTCCAAAAACTGCACGTCCCAAGGCAGGATGTAATATAGCACGCCGTAAGTCGTGTATTGGGTTTGCAATTCGGCGTAGGAGATGGTTTTGAAGTTGATCCAGGTGTCGCCTTGCGGGGTAGGATCGCCGCCGGAATTAAGGTTTGTCGTAACGAATTCATTCGTTATACCTTGCGCGGCGTGATGAATAAATTCATCACTACGAGCCAACTCCTCGTTCCCAAACTCCAGTTTGGGAACGGCCGTGCGCGGCAAACTCTGTTTGCCGTTCGGAAGGGTGGAAACAGAGTTTCCGGGCCAAGCGCGATCCCAAACAGAGTTTGGGATCGAGGTGGCTGCGGCATTAGAAATGACATTTCTTGAAGAAATGTCATTTCCGGGTCCGGTCAAATCCAGTATGGGAATTTCGCCATCGCCGGGCGCAACGCGGGCAAAACTGTTGAGCGGCCGATATTGCAGCTTGATTTCGCTGAATAGGTTGTTCAACGTGTAATCCTGCACGGTGATCCACAGGGTGTCGTTATCGGCTTCTTCCACAATCCAGCCGTCGTCGGGGTTGGTGATCTCGATTTCGGCGCAGGGGCGTTTGTATTGGATGCTGAAGCTGACCGTGTCGGCAATGAAGGGCTTGTAGTTGTTCAGGCCTTGTTGGGCCAGTTCAAACTCGCAGTTGGAGTAAAGCGCGATCTGCAAATCTTCATACGCATATTCTTCCGGGCCGCGTTCGACCGTGACCGTGACTGGCGTGTTGACCAATGCCGGCAGATTGACCAGCAGGCCGTCTTGTAGCGGAATGCCGTTAACTTTGATCGTCGCGCCGTCGGGGTTGCTTTCCTGCAAGATGCGCATGTAATACCAGCCGGCCTCATCGGTTTCGGTCATGTTGCCCAGGTTGAGCGTAAAGACGGCGGCTTCTGCCGGCTCGATTTCCGTAGCAATGCTGGGCGTGATGGACAGGGCCACATCTTGTCGCTTGGCCGTGCCTTTTTCCCACGGGCATTGGGTGGCGCCGGCAGGCATGTTAAAGTAATAGCCGAACTCGCCGTCGTTATAGACATTGACCCAAAAGTTATCACCGATATCATCATCTTCCAAATGATAGCCGTAAATTTCCGATTCGTTCGTCTCTTTGATATATGAACCGAAATCGGGATCGGCCCACATTTCGTATAACTTATAGCCGTCGGAACCCACGCCGGTCAAGCCAAAGCCGATTTGCATCCACACCTCCCTTGTCCCGGCCATCAGCAAAAAATCCACGTTAGTGGCGGCGGAGATGATGGAGTAAACCTTAACCCCGGTTTGCAGTAAAATTTTCAGCGTGGTCAGCACTTGCCACATCCGCAGTTGCACTTCCTCGGCCGTCTGGCTGGTGCCAAAAGTATCGGTCGGCAGGGATTGGCCGGAAACGGTTTTAAAATAGTAGCGCGAGGTTGCGCCCACGCCGTTGAACTTTATGCCTTTGACAAATTGATTTTCGGATTCGATCACGGCCAGGGTGGAGATGCTGGTGCGATTGCCGTTAATCTCCGAGGAGACATATTCATAGCTGGCTCCGCCGCCATCAAAGGAAAAGGTGGTCTGCAAATCCTCGGCCGCGTTGGATTTGAGCGAATCGTTATAGGCGATCAAGTTGATCCAGTTATAAAATTCATACAAGTACTCGTTCTGCGCGGCCGTATCGGTCTCGGCTTCGGCCAGGCTCCACAGACGCGGCAAAATCGTATTTTCGATATGATGCTGCGAGAACATGTAGCCGCTTTCCACCCGCACATCGCTGACCGCGGAGTTCGTCGTCAATGATAACAGGCAGGAGGTGGTGTCATACGCCAACTCGTCCGTATCGGTGATGAGCAGGTTAAAGCCAACGCCGATAAAGATGTCGCCCAGGTTCTCGCCTTCCACAAAATTTGTCTGCTGCGCCGAGGTGGCATGGCGTTCTTTGGTCTCCAGGGTTACCATCGTTTCTTTCAACCGATTACGCTTGACCTTGATGATCAAATTTTCGGAAAAGTCCAGCGTATTATCCGTCGTAAAACCCGGCCCGCCAAAGGGAATGGTAATCTCCGTATCGAAACCGAAGTGGCTCATGGCTTCCCACTGAAATTCGTCTTCTTTTTGCAGATGCCATTGCAGCGTCTTGCTGTAGTAAGTGCCTTCTTCCAAATAGGCGTAGCTTTTGTCGCCGGGCGGATCGCGCAGGATCATGAGTGGAATATCGCCGGTGGACAAGGTGGCAAACTGGGCCCCGCGCGCCC
>CAYOLL010000247.1:0-7698 GCA_964404765.1 uncultured Gemmatimonadota bacterium
CAGCTATGTTTTTGCGTATTTTTCTACAAACGGCTTGCCCCTACGGGGCAAAAAACATGGATGAACTTGATCGACCTTCAAAATTTAATTGGAAAGATGTCTAATCAAATCCGCAAACGTTTGCGCCGGCGCTCTACGCATTCTGTCTCCTGTCTCCAGCATTCTGTCTCCTTCTTTACACCAACGCACTCAACAGCCGCGCAGCATTTTCAATATTGTGCACGCCTTCCTTGGTTTGGCGGACACCGGAAGCCGTTTCTTTAGCCCCGATATTAAGGGAGGTCATTGCATCCACTACTTGACGGATCGCCGCGGCTTGTTGTTGCACGTTCAGCGAAATCTGCTGCACGCTCTGCGAGGCCCCGCCGGCGGAATTGGAAATACGCCCCAGCACATCCGCATTTTGTTGGGCAATTCGTATGACTTCTTCCACCCGCTTGGTGCCTTCTTCAGTCACCATCACGGTCGAGTTCGTCGCCCGCTGAATATCACCCACCAGCGTATTGATGCGATTGGCGGACTTTTTGCTTTCATCGGCTAATTTGCGGATTTCCGTGGCCACCACGGCAAAGCCTTTGCCATGCTCACCGGCCCGCGCCGCTTCCACCGCAGCATTCAAGGCTAACAAGTTGGTTTGATTGGCCAGATCGGTAACCAGCGCCGTAATGCCCTGAATTTGGCTGGTCTGCTCGCTGAGCTTGAGAATCTGCTCGGCAATGCCGCTGACCCGTTCTTGCAGATTGCGGGTCGCGGTCTGCGCTTGCACGATTTGGGTCGAACCCTCGTCAGCCAGTTTCAACACTTGCTGGGCCTTTTCCGTGGCCGAATCGGCCTGCGTGGCCGATTGACGTGAAGAACGATCCAGCTCTTCCATCGTCGTGGTTGTCTCATTGACCGAAGCCGATTGCTGCGACGCCGTGCGTTCGTGCTGCTCCAGCGTAGTGGAAATCTGGGTCAGCGCCCCGGAAATCGAACTGACACTGCTCCGCAAAGTCGTTGCAATAGACCGGCCCAACCCCAAAGAGATCACGACCGATGAAACCAGAATAATACCGGCCAGCATATAAATTAAACGATAAGTTTGCGCGACGGTTTTATCGGCGTTTTCCATAAAGCTTTCCGCCTTATCCTGTGAAAAATCCCGAATCTTCTCGGAGGCGTCTTTAACCGTCATGAAGGCTGCTGCTCCTTTGCCGGATAAAACACCGGCTTCAAATTCTTCCGCCTTACCGGCATGTTTAAGCTCGATCAAATCCAGACGCGCCTGTTGATAAGCGGCGCAGGCCTGCCGCAAATCTTCCACCTGTTTCTTATCGCCCAGAAAACGTTCTTCCAGAATATTCAGGTCTTCCAAAACCGCGGCATCGTACTCGTCCATTTTCTTGATCCGCTCGTTAATGCCATCGGCCTGGTCGACAATAATCAACTCGCGCATCATCATCCGGATTTCCAGCAGATGAATCGTAGCCTCGCGAATCGACATGCTGACGGTAAACGGATGCCGATACAACTTGGTGGTCAAATCGGCCAGGGTCTGCATTTTGACAATCGACATCGCCACCATAATCACCAAAAACAGCATTAATAATCCAAACCCGCCGTTCAGCTTTGCCCGTATTTTCATATCGCCAAACATTAAGAACTCTCCTTTTCGTTCCTTCTTGCAGTTATATAAATAGCACATCTTCGACAATAAAATCCGGCGGCGTAGCGGGAATAGAAAAAATCACCAGCTTCCCTTCCGTTTTGCAGGCTCATGGAACAAGATGGTGGAAATTGACCGTGCATCGTTCGAACACGATGACTTTCGACTCAAACCTTAGTAGAAAGGCCGCAAAAGCAACCCCAACCTTATTACCTTATTTCTTTTGCCTGTAACGGTTTAACTTTTAATTGGCGCAATAAGGTAATAAGGTGATGAAAGGCGGTTCCGTCGCTTTTCTACTAAGGTTGAAAAGCCGTAAGCGACGGTTACACCATCTTGTCCCATGAGCCGTTTTGCACTGCTTGCAGGCCATCCTTATTTCTTTGGCGTCATCCGATATTTTAAGAATAGTTCCCTCCAGAATCCGGTATTTAGTGTCGGACAGCCGCTCTTCTTTAAGGTCACCCAACAGGATAAATTTATCGGGATATTGTTTCCGTATGTCAGACCATTTCATGGAGGCTTCCTTCGCATTCCGTCTTCGATTTTCTGCATTAAAAATTACAACAGTGATGCCGGTTCCAAGTAGCGTTCCTGCCCGGTGAAAAGGAAACCGCGCTGTCCCGTTTCAGCATCCACCAGCATCTTTTTAATTTCAGCCACTTGCAGCCGGACATCATACGTGTGGGTAACCCAGTTCAGGCCTTCCTTTGACTGGCGAGAACTCATTCCGGATAAGATGGCAATAATGATAATGATGCTAAAAATAACCCCAAAACCTGTCAAAAGCAGTTGATTGATCTTCAATTCGGTTTTCATACGCACCTCTTTCGAAAATTTTGGCTAATAAAGCACGTTTGTGGAGATAAAAAACAGTCGGTTTGCGAGTAGACCGCCCAAAGTGCGCCAATGTCCCCGGCACTTTTAAAGCGATGCTGTCTAAAACTTGGCCTGTGCTTCAAGTGCCGGGGACATACCGTAATTTAGAAAGCAAATTAGCATCACACCATCGCGTTTAATCGTTGGGCCGCGCTATTGATATTCTGTACGCCTTCCTTGGTCTGACGCAAACCGGAAGCCGTTTCCTTCGCGCCGGCGTTAAGCGCGCCCATGGCATCCACCACTTGTCGGATCGCCGCGGCCTGCTGCGAAACATTCAGCGAAATCTGCTGCACGCTCTGCGAGGCCCCGTCGGCAGAACTGGCAATACGCTTCAGCACGTCTGCATTCTGCTGGGCAATGCGGGTCACTTCTTCCACCCGCTTGGTGCCTTCTTCCGTCACCATAACCGTCGAATTCGTCGCCCGTTGAATATCACCCACCAGCGTATTGATGCGATTGGCCGACTTTTTGCTCTCATCGGCTAATTTGCGGATTTCCGTGGCGACAACGGCAAAGCCCTTGCCATGTTCGCCGGCCCGCGCCGCTTCCACCGCCGCGTTCAAAGCTAACAAATTGGTTTGGTTGGCCAGATCGCTGACTAAGGCCGTAATGCCCTGGATCTGACTGGTCTGTTCGCTGAGTTTAAGAATCTGCTCGGCAATGCCGCTGACCCGTTCTTGCAGATTGCGGGTCGCCGTCTGCGCTTGCACGATTTGGGTCGAACCTTCGTCAGCCAGTTTCAACACTTGCTGGGCCTTTTCTGTGGCCGAATCGGCCTGCGTGGCCGATTGCCGTGAAGAACGATCCAGCTCTTCCATCGTCGTCGTCGTCTCGTTGACCGAAGCCGACTGCTGCGCCGCCGTCCGTTCGTGCTGCTCCAGGGTGGTGGAAATCTCGTTGGACGCGCCGGCAATATTGCCGACCGCTTCTTTCAGCCGGTTGCCGATCATCGCCGCGATCCATAAAGCGGTGATAACCGCTAAAGTAGTGGCAACTAAAGCGCCAAAAATAACCACACGCAGGAGCCAACCCAGAGCGGCTTCTTCTTCCTTACTCTGCGTTTCGCGCAATTCCAACTCGCGTTTTTCAAACTCGTTGACTAATTCGTTCATTTCCTGGGCGGCGCGTTTGCCCTCGCCCTGTTTCCAGATGGTTACCGCTTCTTCCGGCTTGCCTTCGTCAACCAGCTTTATCAGATGGTCGTTGAGCTGCTCGATTTTGTTAGTCGTGTCGCCGATCTTTTCCAAAGTCTGCTGGGCCGCATCGTCTTTTACCAGCGCCTTTAATTTGGCCAGATGCTCCTGCACGGCCGCTTTGCCTTCGCTATAAGCATTGGCCGAGGTTTCTTCTTTTTGTAATAAGTAGCCGCGCGCCGTCCGTTGCAGCGTGTTATCGGCGTTCTGTAAATCTTTGATTTCAAAGATAACAGTATTGATGTGACTGACCGCCGCGCTTTTTTCGTCAACGTCCTGCACACTGTTGTAGACAAAAAAGGCCACTATAACCAGCAGCGCCATCGGCACTAAATAACCCAGCAAAATCTGACCCCGTAACTTGAGTGACGCAAACATACCGAACCTCCTTGTAAAAAATGAAAGGGTGAATTATAAATGTGTGAACGTAACTTAAACATTAACCGAACAACTCGCGCAATTTGAGTTCAAAACCGGGCAAAAGAGACGTGGTCAAAATTTCCCGGGCCGAATGAATTCCATCGGCATTGTAAACCAGGATTTGTTTTGCGGTCGGCAAGACCAGCCAGACCTCTTGCGCCCCGCAGTCGATATAGAAACGCGCCTTGTCAAAAACAGCATTCGCTTTGTCATGCGGGGAGATGATCTCGACGGCCAGATCCGGAGCAATGGTCGGATACGTGTGCGTATCGGTCGGAAGACGCTCCGTGCGGATAAAGGAAATGTCCGGGGCGCGGCTTTCGCGACTGCTATCGGGATTTAGACGATAATTGGCGTCTGAAGCCGCGCGCCCGATTGGATTTGATTTCAGGTAGCTTTTCAGTTGGACGCCAATCTCCAATATCAATTCACCGTGATCGAATGTGGACATTTTTCTGATCACCTTTCCGTCAATGAGTTCAAAAGAGTAGTCCGGCGGATTCAACTCCAGCTCGTCCAACGTCACGTCATTGCGCTCTTCATAAGCCGGCTCGTCTTCGTCGCAAAAAGCGTCTTTTCTGACGACTTTTCCGTCAATGAGCTCAAACGGGTAGTCGGGCGGGTTTAATTCCAACTCGTCCAGCGTCACGTCATCGCGCTCCTCATAAGCCGGAACGTCTTCGCCATAAAAGTCGTGCTTTCTGACGACTTTTCCGGTCGTTTTTTGCTCCGGCGTTAGATGCGGGATATTTTCGACAATCATAGGCGCTCTCCTTATCATCATTTTAGATTCAGAAAACAGGAGACAGATAGTGTGTCTACCTCGACAATGTTACCTTAAAGCTTTCAACGCAGAGTTCGCTGAGAACGCAGAGAAAGGCGAAGAAAAGCGGCGTTGATAAAGCAAAATTCGCTTCTTCTTTACTTTTTCTCTGCGCCCTTTGCGCCTCTGCGTTTAAGGTAAGTTTTAGGACAGAATAAAATCAACATTGTCATGGCGAGCCGTTTCTGCGAAGCCATCTCGTGAATCAAGCCGGGATTGCTTTGCTTCGCTCCTCGCAACCGCAAAAAACGCTCCTCGCAATGACGCGTAAAAATAGGAAAATAATTCTACAGTGTTTAAGATATTGTTTTTGGCGACGATGTAGCACAGATTAGCAATCTGTGCCTATCCCACAAAGCACAGATTGCTAATCTGTGCTACAAATGCTTTATCACATTAATTACTTACCATTGTCGAGTTGCGGCATTCTGTCTCCCGTATTCTGTATTCCGTCTCCTGTTCGTTTAAACTTCTTCGTTTATGACCAATTCATCTTTGCTCAGGATTTTTTGCAGATCCAAAATACCCAGCATCCGGTTGGCGTATGGCGCGGTGCCTTTCAGGTATTCCTCGCTAATCGAATGAACTGCCGCCGGGACCTTGCCGATCTCGGCGCTGTTGACATAGATGACATCGTAAACATCATCAGCGTACACGCCGACTTGCAGATTATTAGCCTGCACAACAATGACTTTTCCGACATCACTGGACTTGTCAATCGGCATCTTCAAGGCTTTGCGGATGTCTACCAGCGTCAAAATATCGCCGCGCAAATTCATGTTGCCGATAATATGATCGGGACAGCATGGAATAGGCATCACATCACGAATATTCGCAAATTCGCGCACCAATTCCAGATCGATCCCAAAATACTCGCTATTCAGCCCGATTACGGACATGGCAATAAGTCCGCTTAAGTCGGAGCTATCCACCACAACCATCAGGCTGCGGGCCCGTTCTTTAAAGACCTGACGCTCCTCCGGCAAGGCGTCCGGACAAAAAATGCGTCGCTTGCGCTTACCATCACGCGGCTTTTCTTTATCCGCCTCGCCCATTGTCGCCAGACGCGGAGCGCCTTCCGTCTGCAACAAGTCTTCCTGATCGTCGGGTAAAATCAATAAGTTATGATCCAGCAACATGATAATATCATCACCAATCTTGGCTTCATACATAACCAAATGGGACGCCCGGGCCGCGCGTTCTGTATAAAAAGTTACCCGTTCCACATCCTTTTGGGTAACGACCTGAACATCTTTCATTTCCTGAACAATTAAGCCAACCAGTTGGCCGGTTTCCAATTCTACCACAATGACGCTGTGCGATAGCTGATAACGACCCGGCTCATGGCCCAAGCGCAAGTCCAGATCAATGATTGGCGCAATCCGGCCACGCAAATTGACCACACCGGCCAAATAATCAGGCGACTCATCCAGCGGTGTTAATTCCGGCAAACGAAAAATTTCTTTAACCACGCCGGCATCAACACCATATAGCGAGTGTTCATGCTGAAAAATCAGGTATGAACGCGCTTCAAAAAACGCCGTTGTGGTAGGGGTCTTCGCCGCCGTTGCTATTACAACCGGAGCGGCCGGTGGCGTTTCAACCGGCTTAGCGCTTACTTCCGGCTGAGGCTTCGGGGCCGCAATTGCGGGCGGTGACACAGGCTCAGGTTCATTGCGCTCGGCCTTTCGCATCAACTTTTTCTTTTCGAATCCAACATTTTTTCCAAGCGACATAGGAACTCCTTGCAAGGTAAATTGCTTATTTTGTCATCAACAGCGTAAAAATGTAATTCTACCAAATTAAAGACTTTCAACTCTTATTAAATGCAATTAATAATAGGGATATTTTCTTACAAGTCAAATAAAAATTGGCCCTTACACATTTCAATACCCATAACCGCTCAAAATAGCAGACAATCCGTTTAATGAGCAATGAGCAAAACTAATTTTACACTTTACTGAACTATGCCCTTTAAAAGTATATAATGACGTGGCATCGGCGTAAACGTGTATTTTTTTGTCGTTGCTTGTATTTTGTTGCCACACAACCTTAAAAAAGTATAATATAACACAGTGCGTTAACTTGAAGTATTCATGAAATAACGGCAAGTTTCACAAAATGTGTAATAGTCAACAACCTTTAGAACACTTTTACACCGATGTCATTCCGGCACGCTTTTAGCCGGAATCTTCTTACTGGCAAACAAGATGCCGGATAAAAGCATTCCGGCATGACAGTATTCGACAGGTCGTTGACTAGTACAAAGTTTCACAAAATGCCATTTTGTACCTATCACTTCCAAGTGTACGCAACGCTTTAATTCATATAACCTTTCGTGTATTTTGAGTAATTGCTCAAAAAGCGAGGGTAACCTTGCGAAGGCTTTACTGCAAAACTTGTGAAATCGTGCACTGAAGCCTTCGCAAGGTTAGGTTTACCACCACTTTTTGAGCAATTACTATTTTGTGTATTTTGTGGTGAATAATTCAGGTTAAGTAGGTAGTACAGCCCGGCAGAAGTTCGTCGGGAGTTATTTCAACTGCATCAGGTGTCATTCAGTAGGAATCTTTTTTCAAATTAGGAACGTGTACTAAATAACTTCCGCATTTCAAGCCCCATCGGGGCGACCTGTTTGTAGTAGCAGACCGGGGCTGGAAAGAGCCATACAGCCCCGTCGGGGCGACCCGTTTAATGGTTACGATTCTTCATACGCCTCACAGGCCGCCCCGATG
>CAYOLL010000248.1:0-7615 GCA_964404765.1 uncultured Gemmatimonadota bacterium
GCGGTTGCGTCGTTTGCGCCGTTTGCGTCTCTTGCGTTTATGAATTATTCAGGTTTAGAAAATTTCACCTAAATTACAAGACTCATGCCTCTTTGATGAAGCGAATAATTTCCCGCACCTGGCTCAAGAACTGGCTGTCGGCTGTCAATTTGGCAATAGACTGCTCGGCTTCGCGAGCCAGGCGAGTGTGTTCTTCGTAGTTGTCGGCCACGAATTGATCCAGTTGGGCGCGTAGTTGGGCCCAACTCTGCCGGTTTTCGCTCACGTCTTGCGCGATTTTGGCCGCCCACGAATTTTCATCCGCAAGGTCCAGCGCCGATTTATATTTATCTTCCAGTTCCGTCAAACGCCGGCGCAGTTCCGCGATATCTTCCCGTGGATAAAGGACTTGCTGATGAATGGATTGTAAACGGACGGCCACATATTCATAGGCCCGAATCGAAGGCCGCAGGACGATGAGCAGCAAAGCCGCGCCGGCCCCGAGATAGCCTAACTCGGTCACGCCAAAAAAAGCCAGCAGATAGAGCGCCGCTGCGGATAACAAATGGGCCGCCAGTGCGCCGAGCAACGCCAGTCGCATCAGCTTTTCTACAAACTGCGCATGTTCGGGCCGAACCGCAATCTCTTTTTGCTTTGATTCGGCAATTTCGGCCAGCACTTCTTTGGCGTAAAAGTGCATGTTCCACGGCACGGTAATAATCGCCAGCAGCCAAAAAAAGATGGCCAGGCCGATCATCCAGTCCATGAATTCGCCTTTGGGCGCGCCAATGAGATGTAGCACCGAAAATATCAGCAGGATCATGATCGTGCCGACAACGCCAAACCAGATGAATGAGCCAATACCTCTCAAAATGGACATGGAAAATTCTCCTCATCAACGAGTCGTTGCTTTGATCTTCTTCGTCGGATGTATGCGGAACGGCGTTGCAGGTCAACGCCCACGCCGAAGAAGTTCATTTGTCATCCTATTTTTTCTCTCCATGAATGAGTTCACTCTAAAAACCACGAAATACATTAAATACACGAAAAATGAAAAATGAAAACGCATAACGCTATTATTTTCCGCATGTTATGATTTCGTGTATTTCGAGTATTTCGTGGTTCAATAGCTTTTTAGAGTGGACTCATGAATGAATTCACGGTTGTGTTTTGTCACGGCACTTTCGCCGCCCGTCGCCTACGCTGCTCGTTAGCGCATCATTCCATCGAAAGCCCGTTGATTTGCGCAATCGTTAAACCCGTCGCTTGAGAAATTTGCTCAATGGTAAGAAATCCCATTTGGCGCAGTTTTCGTGCAACATCTTCAATAGCTTCTTCTTTCGCCGTATAAATCGCTTCCTTCTCACTCCGGCGATTCTCTTTATACCGTTCGTAAGCTTTACGCTGCTCCGGTGTCATCTTCAGCAAATCCAGCTTCTCTTTGGCTTTTTGAATGTTCTTTGATTTGAATTCCGGCTTGATTTCCGAATTCTTGAAAAAATACACCCACTCGTCAATATCTTTTTTAATCTGATTGTGGAAGCGCTCCACCTCAATCAAATAATATTCCGGGAAAATGTTGCGATCAGACTTGAAGCCTTTGCCTAAAACTGCATCTTTTTTGCGATGCCGAAACTCCAATTTTTTATGATCGTTAAAGCCGTAAAAATCGGTCTTTCCCCAATAAATGTAATCGTTCTCACCCTCGCCCAGCAGAAAATACAGAATGTTAATCGAAATGACCTTTTTCACATTCTCGTATGACTCGCTTAGCGCCATGCGTTCCACAATCGCTTTGGAACTGCCATATAAAAGCCGCTCCAGATAATGAATCTCTCGATCATTTTGTACTTCAACGATTAGAATTTCACCGTGTTCATCTTCAACAACCAAATCCACCCGATTAAATTTATCGGACTCATGCTCTTGATTGCTCTCGCTTTCCATTATTGAAAGGATTTTAATGTCCTTTTCCAAAAGTGTGCTGAGAAAGCCTTCCAGCACATCGTAGTTGGCTTTATCACGCAGGATATTTTTGATGGCCCAATCAAAGCTGACCAGCGTTCGTGTTTCGCTCATAGTTTTTACCTCCGCAAAAAAAATTAGACCTTGTAAACATTTTGTTTACAAGGTCTAATATCAAAGATCAATTTAAAAAAGTCAAGCATCAAATGGGCATCATGGCATCGGCTTTATGGCACTGTTCGCCAATGTCATTAAGTTAAGGAAAATTTCGGCAGTGGTATTCAGGCGGAATCACGCTGCAAATTTGTATGAACGCCAGTTTGAAGGAAGATGCTTCCAGCATGACAACCCGGCTTTGCGCTTAACTTAATGACATTGATTGCCAACTGCTTTGGATCCGCCTGGTTCGGAAGCGGTATCAGGCGTTTAGCCTCCGCAATCAAGTGCGTCGTCCATGTGCCGGAACCTGCCGGAAGCAGCACCGTCTGATCGACCTGCAAACCTTCAACATCCTGCCCTGTCTCGACCACCTTCCCAACTCCTTCGCTGCCGCCCACTGCCGGCAACGGCGGCAAAATCCCATAATGTCCGGTTAAAGTCAGTATGTCGGATGGATTGATCGGAGCAGCCAAAACACGGACAAGCGCCTGCCCGGACGTCAGCTTTTTTCATTGATAGCTCCTTGCAAAAAAGGAATTGATAAAAGGTAGTAGCGATCGCATCTTGCAAAACACGGCTGACCTGAAGACCCGCTTTAACGACTTTGCCGCGGCTATGCGGTCAACAACAAAAAAACGCCTAAATAAAATTACGGCACGGATAGTCGTACCGCCAGAGAATCCGCCGCCATTTTCGTCAGTTCCAATAATTCCGGGCTGGCTGGATTATACGTTAAGCCATCCTGCCAGACTTCAGCCGCCTTTTTGTAATTTTGCTCACGCCAATAAGTTTGGCCCAAGCCGGTAAAGTTTTCGATAAAATACTTTTTATGACTTATCAGGAACTCAAAATGCAGGCGGGCTTCGGTTAAGTTATTCATAGCCAAAAAAGATTGGGCCAGATAAAAGCGGGCCTTGTCCGCTTCCCCCGGTTCACCGGCTAATAATTGCTGCAGCACATAAACGGCTAATCCATATTGACCCTGCCGGTACAGCGCCTCACCCATGGCTAAGAAAGCCTCATGCGACGTAGGATAGATTTGCAAAGCGCGATTGTAGCTTTCAATTGCTTGCGGATAATCACCTTTCCCGGCATAAATGTTACCAACAAAGTAATGAATGCGCGAGCTGTTCGGGACGACGGTCAGCGCTTTGGTAAACAGGCGCTCGTTGTCATGCCAGTCAAAATTGCGGGTATAGGTACGTACGGTATAAAAAAGGAGGGTCAGCGCGATCATCAAAACAGTCAGGCTTTTCCAGCGCGGTCGGGCCAATCCCTCGGTAAACCAATAGCCAAGCAGGATGCAGAAGCCTAACGACGGCAGATACAGCAGGCGCTCGCCAAAAATAGTGGACATGGCTTTGACAATATTGGCTACCGGCGAAATAGTGATGATAAATATCCACAGCCCAAAGCAAAGCGTGCGATTGTAACGCCAGCCGACAGTCAGCAGCGCAGCGCCGACGACAACGGCAACGTAAGTCAACATCGCCGGTGCGCTCCACAAGTTGTTAAAAAGCGGCAGGGCGTTAAAAGAATAGTCCGGCGAAAGTTTGAGCGGATACAGCAGCAGCCAAAAATATTTAAACACCAAAATATGGATGGCATTTAAAACCCGAAAAGGCTGATCCAACATTAAAAGAGGATTGATTAATTCCGGCGTTTCGGCGCTCAAAGGGACGATGGTAAAGCGAAAGACCAGAAACGCCAGCGTAGCATAAGCATACAGCAGATATTTTTTCCATTGCCGGGTCAGCGTTTCCCGATAGGCCGTTCCTTGAGTCAAATACAAATCGGACATCACGGCGGCGGCGATAAACGTGACCGCCAATTCTTTGGCCAGCATTGCCAGAGTCAGCAATAGCAAAATGGCGCAGATTGAGAGCAATTCTTTGGCCGGCGGATAACGAAACAGCCTGACATGAACGATCCAGGCAGTCAGATACAATCCTGTATAAAGCAGCTCGGCCCGGCCTACGCCATTGGCCACAGCTTCGGTATGGATCGGATGCAGGGCAAAGAGCAGCGCGACCCAAAACGGCATCAGCCCCACCGTGTCGAATAGTAAAAGTCCCAGACGCAAAATAAGCAGCGTATTAAGGATATGCAGCAAAACGTTGGTTAGATGATAGCCGAAGGGGTTTAAGCCATGAATCGCGTAGTTTATGGCAAAAGAGAGCGTGGCCAGCGGCCGATACAGGCCAAAGCCATGATGCAGTTCCTCAAAAGCGACGACATAATCCGTTGAAATCAACTGCGGAATGTTGGCTAAGGAACGAATCAGCGGATTTCGCTCAATAATGTAAACATCATCAAAGGCAAATCCATTGGGCAGCGACGAGATGTAAACGGCAAAACTCGCCAGGCCAAGCAAGATAATTTGCAGACGGAGAGAGATGCTTTTCATTCGTTGGCGATCCTTTCTAAAGGCCATTACTGCAAAAACTGGAATAGCAAACTTCAGTTTGCAAGCCAGCATCACGATTCTCCATCAGGAATTGCAAAATGAAATTTGCTACTCCACGAGCATCCATCCGGAATTGCAAACTGAAGTTTGCTACTCCACGACCATGCTCTCAAAAACAGCGCGCAAATCCGGATCAATGGCCACGGCTTTCTGCGTCTTCAAGTCGATCAGAACAAAGGTGACATCTGCATCGGCCACGGCGGCGCCGTCCTCTTTCAGCGTCACATCCTGATGCACGGTCATGCTGCGGTTGCCAACTGCTTTAGTGTAGGAAGATATCTGCAAAACTTCACCCATGAATGCCGGCCGCCGATAATTGATGTTGATATTGACAATGGCAAAACCGTAGTTGCGCCGGGCAAAATCGGCCAGGTCGGTTTCCTGCTCAAAAAAAGCCCATCGCGCTTCTTCCAAAAACTCCAGATAGCGGGCGTTATTGACGTGGCCGTAAACATCCAGATGATAGCCGCGCACTTTGATTTCGGTTAAATGAGGCACAAATTTCTCCGTTTGAAGTTAAAACTAATGGGCAATGGGCAATAGCCCCATCGGGACGGCCTGCTTAGCCGAAATTACCCATTGCCCATTGCCCATTGTTCATTGAATTAGATCAGCATAAGAAAATCGATCCGGAAACAGCTTGATAAAATGGGCCAGCAGCAACTGATGGCATAGCAGGCGTTTATACTCCGCGCTGCCGCGCACATCACTGATGGGCGAAATCTCATCCTGAGCGACCCGGCTTGCCGCTAACACCGTGTCGCGGTCCAGGCTGTGTCCGGCCAAAAATGCGCCGGTGCGCTTCAAATGCAGCGGCACGGGCGCTACGCCACCAACAGCCAGACTGGCTTTGCGGATCGTGTCGCCTTCAGTTTCAAGGCAGATGGCGCTGTTGACGGAGGCAATATCCAAATACGTCCGCTTGGAGACTTTTTCAAAATGAACACAAGTTGTCGGTGTCGGCTTGGGCAGGCGAATTTCGACCAGAATCTCAGCGGGCGTCTTGTCCAACTGCTTGTAGCCTTTAAAAAATGAGGTCATCGGCACATGGCGCTTGCCGCCGTTTTCCTGCAAAATCAGTTCGCACTCCAAAGCCAGCAACAGGATCGTCATATCGCCAATCGGCGAAGCGTTGACGATATTGCCGCCCAGCGTAGCCCGGTTGCAGATTTGCCACGAGGCGATCAAGTCCATATAGCCTTCGATGCCGGGGATAACTTCGTGGATCAGCGGGTGGGCGGCAAACTCCTCAAAGGTGGTCAAAGCCCCCACGCGAATATAGCCACGCTTTTGTTCAATGCCCTTCAGCTCCGGCTGCAGATTCAGCGCTTGCACAGCCCCATCGGGGATGTGCTCGCCTTTTTGCACATAAATATCGGTGCCGCCGGCGACGACAAAATCGACGCGAGATCGGCGCGACTTCACCGGCGACGCAATCTCGCGCAGCCGGTCCGGGATGTCACGGAAGTAATCGGGTAAATAGCCGCGCTGAACCAGCGCATCGACGCCGGTTTGTGCGCCGACAGTTGTCTGCAGATGTGTCAGCGACGCCTTCAACGAGCGATAGCCGGTACAGCGGCACAGATGACCGCTCAGGGCCTTTTTGACGCTGGCAGGGTCTATAAATGCATCGCGTTGCATCAGCAGACCGGTTAACGAAACGACAATGCCGGGCGTGCAAAAGCCGCATTGCGAGCCGCCTTCTGTGACAATCGCCTGTTGTACCGGGTTTAAAGCCGGGTTTCGTTTATCGGGCGACGGCAGATTAAGACCTTCGACAGTGACGATGTGCTTGCCGTGCAACTCGGCCAGCGGCATCAGGCAGGAAGTGACCGGTTTGTAGGCCACGTCGTCGCCATCGAGCTCGCCCGTCAGCACGACACATGCGCCGCAGTCGCCTTCCTTGCAGCCCTCTTTTGTGCCGGTCAAGCGGCAATGATGCCGCAAAAAATCCAGAGCCAGCATCCCGGCCGGCGCGTCCGTCGAAACAGTTTCATCATTCAGGATAAAATTTGTCATGGTTGCCCCTTTTGTAAACGCTAACAAATTGCAAGCCAGGCCACGAAGACACAAAAACACTAAGGCTCACAAAATTTTTTGAAAGATGCGCTTTTAACGCCGATAAGGTTTTTAAATTATTCGTAACGTGTTTTACGCAAACATCTTAGTTATTCTTTGTGTTTTTGTGACTTTGTGGCTAATGAATTTTTCAGGTTAAGTTTGATCCTGCGATGACGGCATTATAATTCATCATCTGACGGTGTTTCTGTTTCCAAACGGTAGGGAATGCGCTCGAACGACAGCAATTCGCGGTCGCCTTTAAAAACGGTGGTCTCGTCCACAAAACAAATGGGATTGCCAAAGGGATCGCGGGCATAAAAACAGCGCTCGCCCCACGGCTGCTGCTGAATTTCTTCGTCAACGGATTGGCATTCTAATAATTGAGCCCGGGCAAAAATGCTTTCCAAATCCGGCACACTAAAATAGAAATGCTCCGGATTCGGTTCCAGCATAAATCGGTCACCGTCGGCCTGCGGATCAAAGCAGACCAGAAGCGTCCCGCCGCAGTCAAAATAGTGCCGCCCCGGCGAAACGCGCCGACCAGGAATCCGCAGCAGCGTCGTATAAAATTCAGCGGCTTGTTCAATATCGGTGACGGGCAAAATCACCCGAAACAGCTTGGCCATTTCAATCTCCTGAAAATGAAATGTCGATAGTACGTTAGACTTCGTTGATCCGCCAACAATTTATGCGCGGATAAGGCAAATTTCCAGTAGAATTATTGACGATTTAAAAGTATCGCGCTATCTTGCGGGAAGATTCCGCCGGAATGACACCGTGTTTTTAACAGACATCTTTCCAATTAAATTTGAGAGTCATCTATGTTTTTTTGCCCCATAGGGGCAAGCCGTTTGTAGAAAAATACGCAAAAACATAGCTGTGATAAGCCCCATCGGGGCGACCTGTGAAACATGACCGGTGTCATGGCAGTTAAACGGGCCGCCCCGATGGGGCTATTTGCCGGGTTTTGTTGGGTTCGCTTTT
>CAYOLL010000249.1:0-7574 GCA_964404765.1 uncultured Gemmatimonadota bacterium
AGGTTTTATTGCTATGAATTTTCCAGATTGAGGCGGCCAAATAAAAAGATAAAAGAGTCCAACAATATAAGATTTCAGCACATTCGAGCAAGTATTTTTTCATGCGCTCAAAGCGCTGTAAGAATTTCCATCAATTTTTGATAATCGCCGATATCCAGACGCTTTTGCACGATTGCCAATGCTTTGACCCGATTATAATTGAGCTCATAGGTAATATCAGCGCTAATTTTAGCAAAAGATAGGGCTTTGTTGATGGCAAATTTCCGAACTAAACTATTAAGCAGGGGAACTTTTGAAGCCGCTTTGGCCAAAAAACCGATCGTACCGCTATCAATTTTAAGATAAAGCGCCATCTGTCGCGCCGTGTGCCCGCTATCGACTGCAGTTGCGACGATATCGACAATTGCCCGCCCTTTAACGTTCAACAGCCATTTTCTATGATAAGTCCCTTCGCCATAATAAATTCGACGATCCTGATTTGCATAAGCCACTGTAAATTCACCAGTTAAACCGTCGTGATCGGTGGCGACGAAAACGCTGTCATCCTGAATTATTTCGTAATGGCGATCTTTTAGACAGTTTGCTATTTTGGCCGAAAGAGGCAAATTCTCCATAAAGCGGTCGTGAAGCTGCAGGTTGCAGTAGATTGTGTCCATAACAGAATAAAAAAATGTGCGGGACTGCAGAACCGATTCAATTTTGGCAGGGATTGCCGTCTTAGGCAGAGTGGGGTCGGCTGCGGTGACTGCCGCAATCGCTATTAGCAGAAATAGCAGCCCACCGGAATAAATAGTGTAGAGTCGTGTCACAGGCTCAGACTTCATCAATTAATGGCATGATCGGATCGGCGCTGATAGCTTCCGGATCGGTTACCGGTAGTTCAAAATAAAACTTACTGCCTTTTCCCAGCGTGCTTTCGGCCCAAATCTTACAGTCGTGTGCTTGTAAAGCCATTCGGCAAAAAGTTAATCCTAATCCACTTGACGAGAGCCCTGTCATACGATTCCTGGCCTGAGCAAATTTGTCAAAAATAAGTTCCAAATCATCTTCCGGAATGCCCAAACCTGTATCGGCAATGGTGACTAAAAGCCGATCCGCTGTATGGCTGCTGCGACTCAGCCGAATGTCAATCCAGCCTTTCGCCGGGGTATACTTAAGGGCGTTGCCGACGATATTAATCAAAACACGCAAAATCATGTCACTATCTACATATATTGACGGCAGGGCTTCTTCAAAATGATAGGAAATTTCGACATCTGCGGAGCGGCGAATAATGTTAAGATTGTTGACGGCCTCATAAACAAGCTGATAAATGTTATGCTCTTTCTTATCTAACTGAAATTTCCCGGCTTCCATTCTCTGAATATCCAGCATATCGCTGATCATTCGCAGCAGAGTGTCGCTGTTAAAGCGAACTAGTTCCAGACTTTGGCCAAACTGTTCCATATCGACAGCGCTATCCAAATGCAAAGTGCCGATCAAATCGGTTGCCATCATAATGCTCATAAGCGGATTTTTGAGATCATGGACAATCATGGAAACCAAATCTTCTTTAAGTCGCTCGAAATTCTTTTTCTCGGTCATATCCTTTACAATAATTTGCAAAATGCTTTGCTCATCAAAAGAGATAAGCGTCATTGTCAGCGCTACCGCAAAATTTTTGCGATTCTTTTTTATAAACTCCGCATCGCTAATGATCAGACTACTGGTCGTATTAAGCTGGGCGACATAATCATCAAATTTTTCTTTGTCAACGCCTTTCCACAACTGATAAAACGGTTTTTTTAGCAGCTCCTCTTTCTCAAAACCCAACTGTTTAACCGCTTGATAATTGACACCGGTAATTTGGTCACTGGCGGAATCGACGGTGAATATGGCATCACCGGCATTTTCAAAAAGCAATTGATATTTTTTGCGCGTTTTTTCAATTTCGCGCTCTAATGTTTTACGACCGCTAATATTACGAAGTACGCAAGAAGCGCCGATAATTTTTTCGTTTTCGATAACTGGAGCACAGCGCACGGATACATCAATGATTTCGCCATTTTTTGCGCGAAAACGCGAGTCAAATATTTGAACCTCGCCATTTTGCAGTGTCTTTAAGACACGATGTTTTCCATCACGATACACTTTTGGATCAACAAAATGTTTTAAGGGTGCGCCTATCAGCTCTTCAATTGTATAACCGCCCATATATTGAAGGTGAGCCTCATTGACTTCATAAATTTTACCGTGCTTGCCGAAATAAAAAAAATCCATCTTATAAATACGATAGATCGCATCATAGTCCCGCTTGAGCGTCAGGTGTCTTGCTTCAAACCTTATAGCGCTCAATTGCCGGTTAAGGCCGGTTAATCGCAACTTAAGCTCAATTGGATCGCAAGGAAAGCGAAGAATATCACTAAAACCATGCGCCTCTACTTGTGCTATCTCGGCTTCCGGCGAAATTAGCAGAACTTTAAGCGCATCCTGTAGCTCGCTCAAATTAATTAGCTCGGCCGTTGTAATCGGGCTTTCCCGATATAATCCAGCGTCAACCAGAAGTAAGTCTGTGGCAGAGAAATCTATACGGGCGATCTCTTTTTTGTCATACAATGTAACGACATGCTGATTGTCCTGAAGCAACCTGACTATCGCGGCGGGATTATAATGTGATGCTGATGCTAAGATAATATTCACAGTAAACCAACTTAATTACGAAAGGTTAAGCTGCATTTGAAGGTTCATGGAATAAGATGGTAAAACCTTGCGAAGGCTTAGTTTGAAATCTGCATGTTTTGTGCACTGAAGCCTTCGCAAGGTTGGATTTCCACACTTGCTCCATGAGCCCATTTGAAACGCTTATTAAGATTCAGGGCACTTTTATAAACAGCGAAGGCCGACACATACTTTCGGGATGTGTCGGCCTTTATGTTAGTCTAAAATTGATCGCCCTCGTTAGCCGCCGGCTGAAGCTGATATGCCCAGTTAAACTGAATCTTGCCAAACCCTCCATCAATTTGCACAGCCGTTATTTGCAGTTTGGCGTAATGAAATTGGCCATCACCATCAGCATCTTTGAGCTTAAGATGATAGACCCCGCCGGCAACAGCCGTTTCAACAGCATAGTTTCCAGCTTGAACCACGGGCTTTAAGTCATCAAAAGCGCCGTCATAACGCGATATTTCAGTGACACGATCACTCCAAGTATTCAGCGGATCGTAGACGTAATGCGGGCTTTTGAGCGAGATCGGTTTATTCGGTTTTTCGTCACTGCCGGAAAAAGCCCCGGTGCCCAGATATATATCGACAGCGCGCTTATTTTCATTGCGCATTGAAACAGTTTTTCCGCTGCTAAAATTAAACGCCGATGCCTGGTTAGGGGCGAGATATTCCCATAGAATAGCGCCTGTTCCTTCCGGTCGGGGATAAACCACAATGTTATTGGTTCGATCCTCGGCGGTATCATCCGATTTTTTGGTACGCACTTGAAAATTATAGCGCCGGCCATTCGACAGCCCGGTTACAGTATATTCCTGGCTTGTCAGCGTTGTAATCAGCGAATCGCCGCTATCTGACAAGCTAAAGACCAAAAAAGAAACGAACTCATCACCCAAATTGCCATTCCAGCTTAAAACAGCTTTGCCATCGCCTAATTTATTTAGCAGCAATGTATTAGCCGGAGTGCCACTGATGCTGCCATCACCGCAGGACTGCGTGAGCAATGTCAGGGCGCATAAAAGCAACTTAAAATTGTGCGATATTCGGATTCCGTTGATAGGCATATTTAAACTCGACTTTGCGATATTGTTTGCCGGAAACCGTTTCGGTCAGAACATTGGTAATTTGCAGCTTGGCATAGCGATTTTGGCCATCAACCGCTTCTTTGAAACAGAAATGGTAGACACCATCTTTTTCCGCCAATGCCGCAAAGCTGTTGGTTGTCGCAGAAACCGAAGGCGTCGGATCGTCAAAACTACCGGTGTGCTTGACAATCCGGGTAATTTTGTCAGCCCAATTGTTAGACGATTTCACATAGTCCGGGCTTTTGAGCGCTAAAGTTCCGCCAATTGAGTCGCCATTGGCTTTGGCCAAACCGGTGCCAAGATAAACATCAATTTCGGCCTTGAACGGAAAATCCATCGAGAGACTTTTATTGCCGCTAAAGTCAAAAGCGCTCAGGTGGTTATTATCCGCCGGTGAGGCAAATTCCCAGATGATCTTGCCGGTGCCTTCCGGACGTGGATTGACTTTGACATCATTGGTCGAGTTATCGCCGTAATAGGTAGGGTTGCCGTCTTTTTCATGCACGGTTCGCACATGATAGGTGTAACCGGCTAATTGGTCGTTGCTTAAGCCGGTAATAGTGATTTCGTTCGCAGTCGTTGTCCGAAAAGCGGTTAAAGTGGTTGGATCGGCGGTGCGGGGCGCCGCAAAGATATAAAACTCTGTGTAATCTTCACCCGTTTCACCGTCCCACATCAGTGTAACGCTCTTATCGCCTAAAACAAAAGTTAACTCCGTTGCGGCGGAACCAGGTGTCGCCACCGGATCATCGCCGCAACCGGCGACCGCCATCAAACTAACTCCAATGAATGCTAACCAGAGAATCCGTTTCATATTTTCTCCTAAAAAATTGCGTTATAGATTTTGCTATGAACTCGTTCCATAGCAACCAATTCAAACCCGAATTTTTGTGCTTTTTCCCGATTTCAACTACAGATAAAAACTCCAATAAAATATCAGCCCTGATTGTCCGGATAAACCTCATGATTCATAATAACACGCTCGCCGAACAAAGACCACAATTTTTTTTGCGGGATAACCGTCTTGCAAGAGATGTGAGCGGCATCTTAAATCTTAAATAGCGCGTTTCATTATCAAACACGCTGTTGCAAAACTCTTAGGATTTTTCCGCTGTGTACAATTCTTTATTTGGCATAACGACTCAATCGCCGCTACCGCCGCCACAACCGCCACAGCCGCTGCCGCCGCTATCCCCGCTACTGTCACCACCACTGCTGTCACCACCACTGCTCTCACCACCACTGCTCTCACCACCACTGCTCTCACCACCACTACTGCCACTGTCTCTGGCGAATGCAGTCGAGGTACCCCACCCACTTTCTTCAGCGAAGCCACTGGCGGTTGGTCGGGCATATAATTGAGCCCCGAAGAATCCATCCAAACCGGTCAAGTACTCGCCGATAAGAATCGGCGCACCGAACAAAGCGAACGCCAAACCTATGTCACTACCCGGCAAAACTTCCCCTTGCCGGCTACGGTTTAAAAAATCCTGCTGCTTCGTGCGAATATTTTTCAGGGTCGATTGACCCGCCCGTGTCACTAACTGCGGGCGCCGGATAATATAAAGCATCACTCCAAGAGTAATGGACACCAAAACCAGTAAAAATCCAATCGGCTTGTCACGAAAAAAACCCACAACAATTTTGATCACACCAATGACGAACCAGATCATTAGTGCGCGTGTCGGCCATTTAATAGCATCCTTGATTTTTTCAATTTTTACCAGCAATCCCTGGTTTTTAAGGCGACTTTCGATGGCGCTTAAGGCGCTTTGGCAGGATAATTGTAAGTCCGGCAATGTTTTTGGTTTCGACAATCCGGCGACAATGGCCCGCTCCAGACGATGACGGTCCGTCGGCAAGGCGCGGTTCGCTTCAAGTCGCTGATCCGAATTCAGCTTTACATATTCGTCGGCCATCAGTTGGACGATCGCGGTGTTCAATGCGTGGTTTGCCCCATTCTGCAAATAGGCCGTTTCATAAGCATCTAAAGCCGGGGCGCTCCGTGTTGCATGTGCGGCGCTTGTCTCACCAAGTTCCTTGGATCGCAAAAGCAGCAGCTTAGCCAGAATTATAACCAATCCGAAAATATAAAACGCTAAAAACTGCGCGCCGGTGTAGTTGAAAACATTAAATGTACTTAGCGGCCCCATCGAAGCACAGCCAATCACAAAAAGCGCGGTAGCGATCAATAAGGTAACAGCGGTATGACTGCTAAACTGAAGCTTTGGAATCAACCAATAGCGGCCTAAATTGACCCGCTCAAATCGATTGGCAAAATGAAAGCGCTGATGAATAGGCGGCCAAATATCGGCTGGCGGCGCTTCGCCAAACAGCCGTTCATAGCTGGCCAGCGTTTGGGCGTACCAATTGTGAAATTTGTGCGATTCCTGTTGACCGCCGCGTGTTGGCCCGTGATGCAGCGGTGTTTGCAAGACTTTGCCGCAAAATTCGTCCCAATACGAACGGGTGTAAAGCAAATGCAAATGCCAGGCTTGATCGACCTCATCTGACGGTGTAACCGGATGCCCGGCAGTCACGGCCAAAAAAGCAAACCGTTTATATTCAAAAACGACCCGCCGCGTAAAAGACATTGACCAGCCGTTTTCACGCGCCAAACGCTGGCTAAACGTCAACTTTGCCTCAGGCTGATCTAATGAAAATTCTATGAGACGATCATAGAGTGCAATTTGATCGGAGGTCATAACGCTCCTTTCATGCTATAGAATGCAAGGTATGACATGGAAATTGTCGAAATTAATAACCGCTGCCACTGTCTCCGCTGTTGTTGCCGACGATTTTTAAACCTGCGCTTGCGCCGATACGGCTGGCTCCGCCGGCCACTAACTGTCGCGCCGCCTCAAAATCGCGCACACCGCCGGAGGCCTTGACCCCGATGTCGTCGCCGACAATCCGGCGCATAAGCTGGATATCGGCTACGGTTGCGCCGCCAGGTCCAAAGCCGGTGGAAGTCTTGACAAAGTGGGCGCCGGTCTCTTTGCAGATCAGACAAGCCTTTACTTTTTCTTCATCATTCAGCAAACCGGTTTCTAAAATGACTTTAACGGTGGCTTTGCCTTTGGCGGCCTCGACCACGGCCCGTATATCGGCTTCGACCAGAGTGAAGTTGCCGGATTTGAGCGCGCCCACGTTAATGACCATATCCACTTCTGTTGCGCCGTTTAAAATAGCGTCGCGGGTTTCGTAGGCCTTTGTTTGGGGGGTATTGGCGCCCAGGGGAAAACCAATCACAGTGCAGACTCTAACGGCTGAACCGGCCAGCAGCCGTTTGCACAGGGCAACATAGCCGGGATTGACACAGACGGAGGCAAAGCCAAACTGACGGGCCTCCTCGCACAGTTTGCGAATAGCGTCTTCGGTTGTCTCGGCTTTAAGCGCGGTATGATCAATCAGGTGGGCCAGCTCCTGTTTGCATGTTTTAATGCCGGACCCGGTGGTCAAGCGGCAAACACCCGCTTCCAATAAATTTTGAATACGCTTTTCTTCATCTACTACCGTTGGCTTGACGGTATCCGATTGTCCGGCATCACCGAGCGGAACCCCGCGTCGTTGAAGCTCATCGAATACGGCTTGCGTAATTTGGGAAACAAGCTCGGATTTGTTTATCATTGTTAACTCACTTGCAATGGGTTATATACTCACACATCCTAAGATTATTTAGAAAAGGGCTTAATCTTGTACTAGTCAACGCGGCGTAAGTTCGTCGGGAGTTCAACAGCCGGTTAGCGGCGTCATTCTGAAAGAATCTTTTTACGGCGATAGCCCAGT
>CAYOLL010000250.1:0-7513 GCA_964404765.1 uncultured Gemmatimonadota bacterium
CAAACAGGCAAAGCACCACGGAAGGGAATTCAACCCCGCTATAGCGGGTTGCGGGTTACAGGGCACCGCTACCTCCCCGTCTAGCACGACACATGAGTACGAAAAAAAATGGTGGAGCCGATCGGGATCGAACCGACGACCTATACGTTGCGAACGTATCGCTCTCCCAACTGAGCTACGGCCCCACACACATGTTATTTTTGGAACAAACCCTTAGGGTTTTCTCTCCGGAGATCATCAAAATCTGCCGGTTTGCTAACTTCATACAACGAAACCCTAAGGGTTTATACCTGGCGGAGAGAGAGGGATTCGAACCCTCGGTGGAGCTTTAAGACCCCACACATGATTTCCAATCATGCACCTTCAACCGCTCGGTCATCTCTCCAATCGGTTTATTCAGCAAAAAACTGGCGGAGAGAGAGGGATTCGAACCCTCGATACCCGCAAAGGCATAACGGTTTTCGAGACCGCCCCGTTCAACCGCTCCGGCATCTCTCCATTTAGGCTTTTAGGTGGATAGACTGTAGGCTGTAGGTTGCTCGGAGCACGTCCTAAAAGCTTATAGCCTGTCCATCTGAAAATTTCATTATTCTGACATTTCCAAAAAAAGAAGAAGTGTCAAATCTCTTTTGTAAAGAGATTTACGCTATGTTTTGGCGGTTCTCTTTAGCTTAAAGAACTTACTCAACAATTGCTGCGATTCTGCGGCCAACACGCCCGGCATTAACAGCACCCGATGATTGCGACGGGCATCCTGCACCAGATTTTCCAGTGATCCACATGCGCCGTGCTTTCGATCATGTGCACCAAAAACGACGCGCTCCAGGCGGGCCAGAACAATCGCTCCGGCGCACATAGCACACGGTTCAAGCGTTGTATATAATGTGCAGCCGTCAAGCCATTTGGTTTGCAAAATATCTACGGCTTGACGAATGACGATTATTTCAGCATGAGCCGTCGGATCGTTCAGCGTTTCTACACGATTATGAGCGGCGGCAATTTGTTCGTTGCCATGTACAACAAGCGCCCCAATCGGCACTTCATCCAGCGCAGCGGCTTTCTTCGCTTCAATTAACGCTAACCGCATCCATTCTGTATCCGTCAAAAAACCGACCTCTTTTAAGATGGAGCGCTAAAATAAGAGCAGCGCCCGAATTTGTCAACTAAATTTTAAAAGACGCTTGCCCTCGGGCTTAAAATCGGGTAGATTTGCACTTTGCCGGTAAAAGCGCTGCTAATCTGCTAATCTTGCTCAAAGAGACGCTATGAGTCAGGTTAAAATTTATCTGCTGTTCTCGATTTTGTGGACGATGGCAACTTCTGCGTACGCCACGCCGGCGCTTGTTTTAACCGACGGCTGGCAGTACCGCTGGGGCGATTCGCCGTTTGATAGCGCCGGTGTACCTATTTGGTTAAACAGTCTCGCCACCGATTCGGCCTGGCAGCGAGTGGAAATACCCGGTCAGACGCCGGGACGCAACAATCCGCGATATTTATGGCAGCGGGTTCTTTTGCCTGCGTATTTGGATTCGACGGCTTCCACACTTTTTTTATCCGGATGCGACCAAATTTTTGAAGTTTATCTGGCGGATCAAAAGCTTTATGCCTTTGGTCAACCCGAATCCGATTTTAGTGGCGACGATCCGGGCTATGCCTGCCACTTAATTGATTTACCGCCACATTCCGGTGGTAAAATGCTGACTTTTCGCAGCTATTCGCGTCATACCAAAATCGGAGTTAATGGCCAGGTTTCGCTTGGCAGCGCTATGGACCATATTTTGACAGTGGCCCGGGCGGATCTGGATCATTTTGTGACCAGCTCGCTTTTTCTGGTATTGGGCGTTTTTATAGGTGTGCTGTCGTTTGTGCGTCCCGGACGGCAGGGTTACTGGGCTTTTGGTTTATTTTCCATTTGTGTCGGGATCTGGACACTCAGCGAGACTTTATTCGGACGAATTTTGGTACCTTTACCCCGTTTTTGGCTCTTTGGCAATTTGATTTCACTTTATATGATCCCCATCGGCCTGCTTCTTTTTGTCGAGCATTTTTTTGGCTCTGGTTATAAAAAAATGATCCGCTGGTTTTGGATGGGCCATGCGCTATTTGTGGTCGGCGCAGTTTTGTTGGAAATCAGTGGCGCTTTGCCTATGCGGGCGTTGCTGCGTTTTTATCAATATGTTTTGATTGGTGAGATGCCTGTTTTAGTCGCCCATGTCATCTATAGCATGGCCTGCGGCGATAAGGCTGCCAGAATCTTTGCCGTCGGGTTTATTGTTCTGATGGGGGCGGGTTTATACGATGTGATCGGCTATATGGGTTTCATTACTCAAGGGCGTCCGCTTTCTCATTGGGGCGTGCTTTTTTTCATTATTGCTCTGGGCATTATTTTAGATCGAAAATATACGGAGGCCTACCACCGGTTGGAGCTGCTTAATCAGGCGTTTGGGCGCTTTGTCCCGCACGAAATGCTGCGCTTCTTAAACAAGCGTGATATTATGGAAGTCCAACTGGGCGATAATGTTGCGCTGGACATGACGATTTTATTCTCCGATATTCGCGGCTTTACCGGCCTGTCCGAGCAGATGACGCCGGAGGATAATTTTCGCTTTATCAATGCCTATCTGAGCCGCATGGAACCGAATATCAAAATATACAACGGCTTTGTAGACAAGTATATCGGTGATGCCATCATGGGTCTTTTTCCGAAAGATACGGATGAGGCCGTTGCGGCCGCGCTGGCCATGATTCGTTCACTCACCGCGTATAATCAGACGCGGGGCCGACCCGGTCGCCCGCAGTTGGAAATCGGCATTGGCCTGAACAGCGGCAGATTAATGCTGGGAACAATCGGCGGGCAAAATCGCATGGACGGTACCGTCATCTCCGATGCGGTCAACCTGGCCTCGCGGATTGAAGGTATGACGAAGCAGTACGGCGCAACCTTGTTGATTAGTGAGTTTACCCGCCAGCGCATGAAGCAGCCCGAAATCTACGATATGCGTCTGATTGGCCGGGTACAGGTCAAAGGTAAAACCCAATCCGTCACGATCTATGAAGTTTTTAATGGCGATGCCGAAATTGTTGCCGCCTTAAAAAAGCAGACTTTGGGCGATTTCCAGTGCGCTATGGAATTGTATCAGCAAGCCGATTTTGTCCGGGCCGAAGCCGTTTTTGCAGATATTTTGGTCCGTAACCCGGAAGATGGCGCGGCCCATTATTATGCTGAACGCTGCCAAATCTACCGGCAACAAAAGGTTGGCCCGGATTGGGCCGGAGTTGAAATCTTAACGAGCAAATAAATAAAATGAGCGTGATTAACTTAACCGAGTTGCGTAATCCTGCCAGCAAGAATCTGGATCAAATGGAGATCGGCGAGATTCTCCGCCTGATGAATGCCGAAGATTTTGCGGCGGTTAAAGCCGTGCAGCAGGCCCTTCCGCGATTGGAAAAAGCGCTGGTGGCCATTGTCAAAGCGATGCAAGCCGGTGGCCGTTTATTCTATGTGGGCGCCGGCACCAGCGGGCGATTGGGAGTTCTGGATGCGGCCGAGTGCCCGCCCACCTTTGGCGTGGCGGAAGATGTGGTGACCGGGATTATTGCCGGAGGAGAACCGGCGTTGCGTAATGCGGTGGAAGGCGCTGAAGACGATCACCTGGCCGGGGCGCAAGTCATTGCCGAACTTGTTAGCGCAGCGGATATTGTTGTAGGTTTGGCCGCCAGCGGCCGGACACCATACGTGCTTGGCGCGATTGGGCAAGCCAATAATCTGGGGGCATTGACGATCGGTATTTGTTGCAATACCGATTCGCCGTTAGCCCAAAGTGTGGACTATCCGATTGAAATATTGGTCGGGCCGGAAATCGTGACCGGTTCGACGCGCTTAAAAGCCGGCACCGCGCAAAAACTGATATTGAATATGATTTCGACGACGGTCATGGTGCAGCTTGGCAAAGTCTACGGCAATTTGATGATCAATGTGCAGGCAACCAACACCAAGCTGCGGCAGCGAGTCATCCGCATTATCCAGGAAGCTGCCGGTGTGGATGAAACCGCCGCGCGACGTTTCTGCGAAGCCGCTGACGGTGACGCCCGGCTGGCGATCTTAATGATTCGTTTTAGGCTGACTGCTACGCAGGCACGCCAGGCATTAGCAGCGCAGCAGGATCATTTTGGCCGGACAGTTTCGGTTTTAGCGGCAGCTAACGCAGTTACCGATGAAAGTCAGACATTGTGATACCGCATCATGAGGTCTTGATGATACGCGCATTGACTTTTGGCCCGCAAAAAAAGCGCGGCTGAAAACGCAAGTTCGACGGTCGGGTTCGTTTCAATGACCTCAGCCGGATGACTGATGCCGGCGAAATTGAACCAAACGTCGGCAGTCGTCAATGTCGTCAGCCTCAAACAAAATGTCCGCATAGCCCTTATCGTCGACCAAACCGATCCCGGCAGAGTCAAATTTGCCACCCTCTTTTCAACCGATCTCGACCTCGATCCCAAAACTATCTACCAACATCATCCGTCCCGCTTTCAAATCGAATTCATCCCTCAAGTCCCGTCAGTTCAACGCCCACCTCATCGATACGTTTATTTCCACGTTTGGTCTCGACCCAAACATGATTAAAAATCACGGCAAGTTTCATAAAATACCATTTTATACCTAGCACTTCCAAGTGTGTCATTGTAAAATTGTGAAATAAAAACCTATTTAAATGCTTTTTATGCCAGCCGCTTGAGGACATCTTTCAGTGTAGGCAAGCCAATTTCCTGCAACTCGTACGTGACCCGCACTGACGGTTTGGTAATTTTAACGACCCGGCGCAAATCAATGGGTGTGGCGATAATCACAGCCTCTGCATCAGAGTTATTGATTGTCTCGCCCAAATCACGCATTTGCTCATCACCATAGCCCATGGCCGGCAGCAGTTGGCCAATGTCCGGATATTTTTCAAAAGTCTCGACAATCCGACCGACAATGAATGGCCGCGGATCAATTAATTCGATTGCGCCAAACTTGTAGGCGGCGACCACGCCTGCGCCATAACGCATCTCGCCATGGGTTAATGTCGGGCCGTCTTCTACCACCAAAACACGCTTGCCGCGAATAATTGCCGGGTCCTCCACAAAAATCGGCGAAGCGCCGTCCACCACAATGGCGTTCGGGTTAACTTCCTGAATTGCGGCTCGAACGGCTTCGATATTCTCATAATCGGCAGTATCGATCTTGTTAATTACCACTACATCGGCCATGCGCAAATTTGTTTCGCCGGGATGATAGCCTGTTTCGTGTCCGGGTCGATGCGGGTCTACTACCGTAATATGGATATCCGGCTTAAAAAACGGAATATCATTATTCCCACCGTCCCACACGATCACATCGGCTTCCTGCTCTGCCTGGGCCAGAATTGCCCCGTAATCCACACCGGCGTAAATGACGTTGCCACGGGTGACGTGCGGTTCATATTCTTCCATTTCTTCAATCGTACACTTATGTTTTTTCAAATCGTCGATGGTCGCAAAGCGCTGGACTTTTTGGGCAACCAAATCGCCATAAGGCATAGGATGGCGGACGGCCACCACCTTTTTGCCCATACCTTGTAGAATTTCCACAACCCGCCGTGTAGTCTGGCTTTTGCCACAGCCGGTGCGGACCGCGCAGACAGCTACGACCGGCACTTTGCTTTTCAACATGGTCTGGCGTGCGCCCAGCAGCCGAAAACCGGCGCCGGCGGCATTCACCAGGCTGGCCCGGTGCATGACATATTCGTGCGAGACATCGCTGTAGCTGAATACGACGTCATCTGCTTCATATTTCTTGATGAGGTCAACCAATTCGTCCTCGGCATGAATTGGGATGCCATTCGGATAAAGCTTCCCAGCCAGCGCCGCCGGATATTTGCGGCCTTCAATGTCCGGGATTTGAGTGGCGGTAAAAGCAACAACTTCATAGCTTTCATTATCGCGAAAAACCGTGTTAAAGTTGTGAAAATCGCGGCCGGCCGCGCCCATGATAATAACTTTGGCTCGATTCATAAACAGAATCCTTTCATTAGGAAATTATGATTTGGAAGATATGACAAGCGGGGAAACAGCTTGGGACCCGCCGCCGATTTGCGGAATCCATGATATGCGAAAATCAGGTTCTGTCAACAAGAATCATCATGCTTCAACGCAAAAGTAGTAATGGCACAGATCAAGACGGGGTGACGGGATATTATTAGCGGAGGATGTTTGTGTTTTAGTTGTCACTTGTCAGTGTAAATGTGGCGCCAGCATCATTTTTGAGTATTCCTTTTTTACCATAACCGTAAATGGTGTAAGCGCGCGAACCATAGCGACTGTGCTCGTAGCCGACCTGTCCGTATTGCGTGGGAATGCCGCCAACAATGGCTGGTTGCGCGGTATTATACGGATTTTTAAACCTTACGCCGATACCGCCGGTAGGGATAGAGGAGCTAAAATTGATCGTATCCGCCGGATAGTTGCCGACATTTTGAACAGCATAGTCTTCCACGGCCAATTGGGTGGTGTGCATGTTGTTGGGGGTATAGTGGCGGTCACTGACATGATCGTGGTGATCAACCAATGCTCTCTTCATTAAAGGATCAAAAGTAAAAGCAAAAATAAAAGCAAAAATAAAAAAGCTTATCGTGGCGCCTTTTAAAGCATATATCCCCGCTTCTTCGGTTTCTTTCCTAAGTGTCAAGCCCAAGCCCGCTAAAAAAAGAGAAACAAATGGACATATAAAAGCAATTATGGAAATCATCGCCCAAGAAAATTGGGCATCTTTAAAAAGCCGGACAATACAACTGATGCTCCATAACGCGCATCCCAGCGGTATAAGCAACAATAAAATGGCGAGCGCTCCAAATAATATTTCCTCCATAATTTAACTCCTTTTGATCGACAACTTTTTGTAAAAAATAATGTAGGATCAAATAGAAGATGAGAAAAATCTTGTCAACGTAAGCCGATTTTGCGGACCAATGATCTGCGGAAATCAGGTTCTGTCAACAAGAATCATCATGCTTCAACGCAAAAGTGGAAATAGTGGGATCAAGGTGGAGAATGAATTAGTTTCTCCGGTCCGGTTTGCTCAGCGTAAATGTGGCTCCGGCAGCATTTTTGAGCAGCCCTCTTTCTCCATAACCGTAGATGAAGTAGGTATTCGGATTATAGCCGTTGTGCTCGTAGCCGACCGACCCGAGCACCGTAGGAACGCCGCCAACAATAGCCGGCTGCGCGGGATTATACGGGTTTTTAAAACTCAAGCCGAAACCGCCGGCAGGAATAGAATGGCTAAAATTGATGGTATCAGCCGGATAGTTGCCGGAATTTTGAACGGCATAGTCTTCCGCAGCGAGTTGGGTGGTGTGCATGTTGGATTTGACAGAGCCTTCTATATGAACTAAACCGGTCAGTACAATGGGAATAAGGAAAAAGCTTATTAGTGAACCTATTAACCTGAATTATTCATGAAGTGACAAAAAAAGCAAGCATTTTTTGTCATAAC
>CAYOLL010000251.1:0-7474 GCA_964404765.1 uncultured Gemmatimonadota bacterium
CCCTTACAGGGCTTAAGAACAGGTCAATCGTCCAAATGCGGAAGTTATTTAATACCCAATCCTTAGGATTGCCAAAAGTCTAAATCTAATCCGTTTGATGAAGCAAAACTTTATCAATCTCAGCGGAAATATCGTCAAATCGGAAATCATCCAACAGGACTTCCATTTTGCCGACAAATGCCGGATGGACGGTTTGCAGGCGCTCCAGTTGGCGGGTCAGGCTGGTCAGATCACCGGAAAACGCAAAGTCCTTCATCGCCAGTAGCTCGACCTTATTTGGCGGCAGGTTGAGGACGCTGTCGGCTCCGGCAACCGGTTGGGCCGGGCTTTCCTTTAATAATTTCAGACCAAGATGATTTTGCAGACAGCCGGCCAAGAGGTTCATTTGTAAAGGTTTGATAAGAAAGTCGGTAGCGCCGGCGTCCAATGCTTCCTGACGGGTCAATTCAAAAGCGTTAGCGCTCACGACAATAATCGGCAGATTCTTCAGTGTCTCTGTGGCGCGGGCGTGGCGCAGAAAGGCAAACCCATCCATTTCCGGCATGACCAAGTCCAACAAAATAACGTCCGGCTTATGGCTATCCAAAAGAATCAGCGCCTCCAGGCCGTTCGTGGCTTCCTGCGTTAAAAAACCCAGCTTGGTCAGCATGGTTCTGAGCATCAGTCGATTTGTTCTAACATCGTCTACAATCAGCGCCAGCTTTTTATTGTCTGGATTTTCGACAGCAATAAGATTTTGCCAGTTGATTTCTACCGGACGGGCTTGTTCTAACTTTAGCGGCAGCGGCAGTACAAACCAAAAACGCGTCCCTTTTCCTACTTGGCTTTCCACTTTTAACTCGCCGCCCAGTTTGTCCGCCAATTGTCGGCTGATGCACAAACTCATCCCTGTTCCTTCGGAAAAAAGGCGGGGATCTTTAATCTGATGAAACGGTTCAAAAATAAGTTCGAGGTACTGTTCCGGAATACCGATACCCGAGTCAATTACATCGAACCGCAGGCAGTTTTCGAGATATTCAATGGTAAAGGTAATATGGCCCTGAAGCGTGAATTTGACGGCATTGCTAAGCAGATTTAACAGTATTTGACGCAACCTTTTTTCGTCGGTATAGACGACTAAAGGCAAGGCATTGACTTCTTGATAATTAAACGTCAAGCCTTTTTGCTGCGCTAAAATTTGGACCATGTCGATAATGGTTCGCAGGGTACTTTTCAGGTGAACATCACGTAATTCAAGATCAAACCGGCCCGCTTCAATTTTTGTATAATCAAGGATGTCGGAAATCAGCGTCAGCAGATGCTGGCCGCTTTTATAAATAATTTCCGCATCTTCCTGTTGATGCCTGGTCAGACCGGGTTCTTTGGCCAAAATCTGGGCAAATCCCATGATAGCATTCAGCGGCGTGCGCAGCTCGTGACTCATATTAGCCAGAAAGGCGTTTTTGGCCCGGTTTGCCGCCTCGGCCTGTTCGCTTGCCTTTTTAATTTCGGCCTCATGCCGCATTTGGTCGGTAACGTCGGAAACGACGTAGGCGTAGCGCAATTTACCGTTGTCGGTCAAACCTAAAAAGGAAACTGTTGCCGAAAACCAAAGCTCAGCGGCGGAAGTTGCGTGTTTATATTCAAATCGAACGACCTGCCCGGTCTGACGGCTTTCCTCATATTTGCTGCGCCAGAATTGAATAACGTCGTGTGGAATACCCATTTCACTGGCAAGCTTATTGCGCATCGTCTCTTGATTATAACCAAAGAATGCCGCCGCGATTTCATTGTCGGCAACATGCTGGATGTCATCCTCTACAAGCTCGACAATACCGCGCATTGCGCCCGGACTTTCAAAAAAATTGTTCAAAATGACATCGCGTTCGCGCAGTTCCGCTTCTGCCCGGACGCGGGCGGTCACATCATTAAAAATGGCAATAAACATATCGTCAATAGGACTCATAACGATTTCCACATCCCGCACGGTCCCGTTATTGCAGACAACTCGGTAGTTGCGCGGCGGGGTGGCTGTCCCGGTCGCGATTGCCTGCTGAACATCAGTGTTCCAGATTTGGAGAGCTTCGTCGCGATAGATCGGATCGGGATAGGCGCGTAAAAACCAATCCTGGTTGGTGGGAATATCCCGGAGTGTGTAGCCAAATAGCTCACTGAATTTGTAATTCAGATAGGTGATTTCCCCGCTCGGTCCGATCACCCCGGTGGCAATGGGTGAATAGGTCATTAAGTCCTGAAACTGCTGCTGGCTTTTATTTGTAAATATTTGAAGCTCGCGGCGCTCCAAGCGTTCTTTGACCAATCGTTCGGCCACTTGCAGTCTGATCTTGAAAAGGCCGCTATCCAGGGGTTTAAAAATATAATCATCTGCTCCGGCGTCTAAAGCCAGATGCAGATTTTCCGGGTTGATAACCGCCGTCAGCACAATGATGGCGCATTCGGCTCCGCCCGGCAAGAGACGTATCTGACGACAAAGGGTTAGTCCGTCCATGCCCGGTAGTTGAACATCCAAAATTAAGAGCGGAAAAAAACTTTCCTGAAAACCGGCCAAAGCTTCGTGGGCGGTGATATAGCCAATTGGTTCCCATTTTTGCAGCAGCATCAGATGACGCAGCAGGGACTGAACGCCGGCATCATCCTCGATTATCATAGCGCGTCTGGAAAAGTTAGCGGCTAAAGGCAACTGCATGGGGTTTCTACTCCGATAATGTGTGACGTTTAAGCAAACTCTTAGGGTTTCTCCTCAAATTGGTATTGAAAATTTGAGGAATTTATACTGTGACCTGACATAAAATTAAAGTGTAGCAAAAATACCCAAGCTTGTCAAACAGATTCGCGTCGACAGGGAAATTATCAAAAAAAAAATTTGATGATTTTTATTTTTGTGTACTAGTCAACAACCTCTTGAACACTTCCACAGTTTTGATCGGATGTCATTCTGAAGGAATCTTTTAACGGGGTTTGTACAAGCTTGCAAAAAGATTCCTTCGGAATGACAGTGTTCGACAGGTCGTTGACTAGTACATGATTTTTATTTTTGGCGGGTTATCTCTTTTTATACTGCCGATTCTGTTTTTTCTGTTGATATTTACTTCAATCAATAGTAAGCTGTTGTAAGGTTTTTAAAAATTAGCATTTACTGTCAATGCCATGTATAATTCATTATTTTTAAAGGAGCATTTTATGAAATATCCGGAAGTTCAAAACTATATTGGCGGACACTTTGTATCCGGTGTTACGCGGCGGCTGGATGTCACCTGCCCGTTGAACGGCGAAAAAATTTCCAGCGTGCCGTTATCGGATGCGGCAGAACTGGATCGCGCCGTACAGGTTGCCAAAGCCGCTTTTCCCAAATGGTCAAAAATGACCATTAAGGATCGCGTCCAGATCTTCTTTCGTTACAAGATGATGATCGAGGAAAATCTGGAAGAACTGGCCATGCTGACCCATGATGAAAACGGTAAAACCATGGACGAAGCCAAGGCCGAAGTGTTGAAGAGCGCGGAGTTGACCGAGTTTGCCTGCTCACTGCCGCAGTTGGTTCAGGGTGAGCTGTTGGAAGTCAGCTCCGGTGTGGAATGCCGTGTGGAGCGTGTGCCGGTTGGGGTTGTCGCATCCATTGCGCCGTTTAATTTTCCGCACATGGTGCCGCACTGGACAATTCCCAATGCGCTGGCTTTGGGCAATTGTATGATTCTCAAGCCGTCGGAAGTTGTGCCGATCAGCGCCAACCGGATTGCGGCCATGCTTAAACAGGCAGGCTTGCCCGACGGGGTGTTTAATGTCGTCAACGGCGACCGGGAGATTGTCGAAGCGATTTGTGATCATCCCGATATTGCCGCAGTGTCGTTTGTCGGCTCTACCAAAGTAGCTAAGTTGGTCTATCAGCGGGCTTGCGGCAATCTTAAGCGTTGCGCCGCATTGGGCGGCGCAAAAAACCATCTGATCGTTTTGCCGGATGCGCATGCGCAAATGACGGCGACCAATATTGCGGCTTCCATGGCCGGTTGTGCGGGACAGCGCTGCATGGCAGCCTCGGCGATGGTCGGCGTGGGTAAGATTGACCACATCGTCGAAAAGCTGTGCGAGGAGGCCCGCAAAATAGTGCCCGGTAAAAATCTGGGTTCTGTCATCTCCAAAGCGGCCAAAGAGCGCATCGAGCGTTACATCACCGAAGCCGAGGCGCAGGGCGCTAAAATTCTGGTCGACGGCCGCGGAACAATTGTGCCCGGTCATGAAGGCGGCTATTATGTCGGACCAACCGTCATCGACAACGTCAAGCCGGAGATGGCGATTGCCAAAGAAGAAGTTTTTGGCCCGGTTCTGGCTATTATCCGCGTTGACAGCTTGAATGAGGCTGTTAAAATCGAAAACAATTCCCCTTACGGTAATGCCGCCGGCGTCTACACCCAAAGCGGCGCAGCCGCCCGTTTCGTCATTGAAAATGCCAGCGCCGGCATGATCGGCGTCAATATTGGTGTGCCGGTGCCACGCGAGCCGTTCTCTTTTGGCGGCTGGAACGAATCCAAGTTCGGCACAAATGACATTACCGGCAAAAGCTCAATTGATTTGTGGACGCAATTGAAGAAGACGACCGTGAAGTGGAATCCGGAAGCCTGGACAAATTGGATGAGTTAAGAACATTTAGACTGTTAGGCGGTTAGACTGTAGGTTACTCAATGGGCTCAGAGCGACCTAAAAACCTATAGTCTATCCGCCTGTTTTTTAGAGGAGCGGCCATGAGCGAAACACGAACATTGGTCAGTTTTGATTGGGCGATCAAGAACATTTTGCGCGATAAAGCTAACTACGATATCTTGGAAGGCTTTCTCAGCACGTTGTTGGAAAAAGACATCAAAATCCTGTCATTGCTGGAAAGCGAAACCAATCAGCAAAACGAAAGCGACAAATTTAACCGCGTAGATTTGGTGGTCGAAGATGAGACGAAAGAAATCTATGTGATTGAGGTGCAAAACAGTTGGGAGCGGCATTATCTGCAGCAGTTGCTATATGGTTCGTCCAAGCTGATCGTAGATCATATCAAGATAGGCGAGCCTTTTGAGAAAGTCAAAAAAGTGATTTCGATCAGCATTCTTTACTTTTTGCTGGGCGAAGGCGAGGACGACTACTTGTATAAAGGCACGACCGCATTTTACGGCTTGAACACACGCAAGGCGCTGCGACTTCACCCGGACAAACGACGGGCGGCTTTGGGGCGGGAAGTTCGGATCTGCAAGAACATTTTCCCGGAATACTATTTGATTGAAGTGGAGCGGTTTCAAAATATCATTCATAATGGCATTGACGAATGGATTTACTTCTTCAAAAATTCGGAAGTGCGCGATGAATTTAAGTCCAAGAATATGGATGCGTTGCGCGAGAAGTTGGATTTTCTGAAAATGCCGCTGGAAAAGCGGCGGTTGTACGAACGATATCAGGTCGACAAAGCGAGCGAAAAAGATATGTTTGAATCGGCGCGGATTGAGGGCGAGGTTGCCGGTTTTGAAAAAGGTGAAGAGCTCGGCCTGAAAAAAGGCGAAGAACTCGGTTTTAGAAAGAGCAAAGCTATCACTGCAAAAGAGATGCTTGCGGACGGCATGCCCATCTCAAAAATTGTTAAATATACCGGCCTCTCCGAGTCTGAAATTTTGGGCATCAAGGACGAGCTAAAGCTGCGGTAACAATTCACATTAGGAAACCTCATGAACCCGGAAATTGTCGAAGTTAAAGCAGACCTGACCGGTCTGCCGCTTTATAGCCCTGACCTGGCGCCTGTTCCCGGTGACAAGCGCACCTGGAATGTCTGGAGTCTGGCGGCCTTATGGGTCGGAATGGCTGTTTGCATTCCCACTTATTTATTGGCCTCGTATATGATCTCAACCGGCGTTCATTGGTTAGCCGCGCTGATCATTATTGGTCTGGCCAATGTGATTATCACCGTGCCGATGGTGTTGAACGGTCATGCCGGCGTCAAGTACGGTGTGCCGTTTCCTGTGCTTGGCCGGGCGGCTTTCGGTCATAACGGAATACATGTGGCAGCGGTTGTGCGGGCTATTGTCGCCTGCGGCTGGTTTGGCATCCAGACATGGATCGGGGGATTGTCGCTCTATGCGATCTGGAATGCAATGACCGGCAGCGCGGGCGCAGTCGGCTTGGATGCTGGCAAATTTGTTGGTTTCGGCGTGTTTTGGCTGATCAACTTGTATTTTGTCTGGAAAGGCACGGAAAGTATTAAGTGGCTGGAGAATTTGAGCGCGCCCATTTTGATCATTCTTGGGATCGGCTTGATTGTTTGGGGCGCACAGCAGGCCGGCGGTTTTGGCATCGTTTTGGAGCAGGGACAGCAATTGCAAAAACAAGCAATTACGTTAGCCATAAACAACGGCCAACCGGAGCTTCAACTAAATCCCTTGCGGACAAAAGACGGCCAATTTAAAGCGACCGAATACCAACTGACCTTACCTATGGCCGATGGAACCTCTCAGGAAATGGGCTGGCAATCGCTTACAGAAAATGCGCTCACCATCACTAATTTGCACGAAATGGGCGTCGATGACGCCGGGCTGAGTAATGGGAGCAAAGTGGCGGAAGCGCAGTTTCGGGTTGCGTCCGGCAGCGATTTTGCCTACTCCAGCAAGGCCAAAGCTTTGCAAGCCGGCGGGTTTACCAGTTTTGCCGACCGAATGTGGAACTACATTTTGTGGTTGACGGCCATGGTAGGATTTTGGGCGACCATGTCTTTGAGTATTGCCGATATAACCCGCTATGCCGCCCGACAAAAGGATCAGATTGCCGGACAATTTATCGGCCTGCCCGGCACAATGATTCTCTACTCATTTATTGGCATTTTTGTGACTTGCGCGGCGGTGATTAATTTCAAAGACATTTTAATCGCTAATGACGCGCCCTGGGACCCGGTAACATTGCTGTCACGGTTTGACAACCCGCTGGTCGTCATCTTTTCCCAAATATTTATGATTATTGCCACGCTGACGACGAACATTGCCGCCAACGTCATTGCCCCGGCCAATGCTTTTGCCAATCTAATGCCGCAAAAAATCAGCTTTAAACGCGGCGGCCTGATCACCGGCATTATCGGCATTATAATTTGCCCGTGGTGGCTGCTCAACGAGATTGCCGGCATCCTGATTTTTGTCAGTGGTCTGCTGGGACCGGTGCTGGGCATTTTGCTGTGCGATTACTTCGTCATCCGCAAACAGAAACTAAATGTGCCCGATCTCTACAAAACCGACGGCGAGTACGCTTATAAATCCGGCTTTAACCCGGCGGCGATGATTGCCCTGGCGGGCGGCGTGTTGTTGGCTCTGGTCGGTTATTGGCTGCCGACGCTGGCCTTTTTGTACAAACTATCCTGGTTTAGTGGCTTTGCTGTTTCTTTTGGCTTGTATTGGATGTTGTATAGAACAATGAACAATGAACAATGAACAATGAACAATGAACAATGAACAATGAACAA
>CAYOLL010000252.1:0-7416 GCA_964404765.1 uncultured Gemmatimonadota bacterium
GCTCAATGCCGGCCATAGCAGCGTGACCGCCACCAGCCCGCATCTGGCCAACGGCGTGGATTTCTCGACCGTCACGATTACCTTACGTGATCAATTTAATAATCCTTTGCCGAATATCACCGCCGGTTTGATTACCGTCAATGTCACCGGCACAGGCAATCTGGTCAGTCAGCCGGAAGCCAATACGAATTTGGCAGGCGTGACCCGTGCCTTTATCCGCAGCACAGTGATCGGCGTCAAACAGGCAACTGTGGCGGTCAACTTTCAAGGCCAGGTGATTCAGTTGACGGATCGGCCGCAGATCATGTTCCGCTCCGGCCCGGTCGACACGTTGTTATCGACCATCGAGGCTACCAGTCCGCATGCGGTTGGCCCGAACGACCCGACGACAATCACCATCACTTTAAAAGATCACCAGGGCAACGCTATCGAAGGCTTTTTGCCCAACGATATTCTGGTCATGTCCGATAGCCCGGAGATTGGCGATGTCGTGCCGACCAGCGCAACCGACGCTAACGGCCAAACCCGTCTGCAAGTGACGCAGACCCGCGCCGGCACGGTCAACTTCCGCGCCCGGTTCAGAGTCGGCGGCGCATTCGTCTATACGGCCAAACCGGCCAGCGTCATCTTTGTGCCCGGCGAAGTCAGCGACACCCGCTCGATTTTGCAAGCGCCGGCCACGGTGCGCGTCGGCAATGTCTGCAACGTTACGCTGACGGTTTATGATCTATACGGCAACCCGATTTCCGGCATTTCGCCGACCAATGTGACGTTTACGGTCAGCGGCAGCAACAACATCGCCGCGCCCGGTTCCGGCTTTCCGCAATCGGACAGTTTTACCGGCGCAACCGGCGTGACGACCACCTCGTTTACCAGCATCCGCGCCGAGAGCAAAGTCATTAAGGCGATTGTAAAGGGCGTCGAAATCAAGAATACGCGCACGGTCAACTTCCTGGCCACCCAAGTGGATGGCGTGAAGTCGCATGTGCGGGCCGTGCCGAATGAAGTCATTGCCGACGGCGTCTCTTATAGCATGATTCAAGTGACGCTGATGGACACGTTCTTCAACCCGATTTCCGATGTCAGCGGCAATGAAGTCAACGTGCAAGTCCTGAACGGCAGCAACTTCCATTTAGACCCGTTCACGACCGCCCAGACCAACACCGCGGGTATGATCGAACGCCCGCTGCGCAGCTTTAATTCGGAGACCGTGACGATTCAGGTGCGCGCCAAAGACGTGCTGCTGGACGATCAACCGCAGGTGGCTTTTACGCCCAACGTGATCAGCGAACAACGCACGTTGATTGATGTCTTTCCGGAAACCGTGATTGCCGACAGCTTTCATTTTGCGACGATTACCGTCACGACCTTAAACGCCAACGGCAACCCGATTCAAGGGATTCCGTGGGGCGATATCGCGCTTTCGATCACCGGTTCGCAGAATATTTTGCAGCAACCACAGACATCGCAAACGACCAACCAGGAAGGCAAAATATCGGCGGTTTTACGCAGCTACATGGCCGAAACCAAGGTAATTACTGCCGTTGTTAAGAGCCTGCCGATTGTGGATAATGCCCGCGTCACTTTTGTGGCCGGCGCAATTTCCAACACCCATTCAACAATTGACGCAACGTCGCCGGTCACCGCCGACGGCAGCGCCCAAAGTATTGTCACGATTACCTTGCGGGATCGTTACGATAACCCGGTGGTCGGCTTCCGCCCACAGGACGGCTTGCGTTTTGCCACGGTTCTGGAAAATATGTCCGGCCTGACGGTAATTCAACCTACGATTGCAACGGATGAAAACGGTCGGACACGCGGTTTTGTCAAAAGCTCCATCCAATATTCCGGCGATAACCGAGTGATTCTGGAAGCCTATCTGAATAATTTGCGCATCAGTGACCAGGCTTTGATTGAGTTTATTTATGAAATTGACCAGACCCTTTCGTCTGTTTCCATCCAGCCGCGTGACAACATCTATGCAAACGGCCAGGATTCGTCTGTGGTAACGGTGACGCTGCGCAGCACAACCAACGCACCGATTGCCGATATTCCAATTACAGTCACCGCCGAACACGAAATCGACAGCGAAGCTGCAACGGTTGAGCAGCCAGGCGAAACCAATGCCCAGGGCACGGCAATCGGCTATGTCCGTTCCGGCGAGGAAGGCATTGTTTATGTGACGGTCAGAGCCGGTGGCATAACACTGGCGAATAACGTGAGTGTTAACTTTATTGTGGCTCCACCGGCGCGGTTTGATACCGATTCGCTGTCGGTCAGCCCGAATCCATTCACCCCGGCCAGCCCTGACCCAATCTTCAATCGGGCTCGCATCAACATTCCGGTCAAAGGCCACCCGGAAAATGGTATTGTAACGGTACAAATATTTGACATCGGCGGCGCCCTTGTGACAGACCTTGGCACGGACTTCGACGGCGTAGGTGGTGTCTACTACGCTATATGGGACGGCAACGATAAGCGCGGCGATCCGGCGCCGTCCGGTGTCTATATCTATCAAATCAGCGCATCCGGCACACCAACTATGAACGGTTTGGTAGGCCTGGCGCGGTAACACAGTTAGCAGTTAGCAGTTAAGAGTTAAGAGTTAAGAGCGTGTAGTTCGCGGATTGCCAACTGATAACTGATAACTGTCAACTATTAACTGATCTCCAAAGCCCCTCAATCCTTGGGCGTGACAGGAGCGATTTGCTTGCCCCCGCAGATCGCTCCTAATTTTTTGTACAATAGTCCCTCCAAAATTCCGCAATCTCTTTGAATTGATCTGCAAAACTTCTTGACGACATCCATTATAAATCGCATTTTAACAATACTTTTGAGACATCGAGCCAAACCATTCATTCACCGGAGGATTTTATGCATAAAGGACTTTTGTCAGTGGCGCTTTTGCTGGTCACATTTTTCTATTCCCAATCAGCTCAGGCGGCTGATATCGGCTATCGCGGCTGGGGACTGCGCGGCGGCTTTGGCTTTGATATAGATCAGATTGTGCTGGGGATGCATACGGATTTCGGCACCTTGTCTGAGGATAATTTTCACTTGCAGCCTAATGTCGAGGTCGGTTTCGGCGACGATTTCCTGACCGTCGGCGTGGCCGGCGACGTAAAATACATGCTGATCGGCGACGACGTGCAGCCGTTTTTGACCGCCGGGTTGCAAATTACCTACGTCAGTTATGACAATGGCGATAAAGTTTTAGGCGGCGGGAACGATTCCGAAACGGAGTTGGGCTTTAATCTCGGCGGCGGCATCAATTTTGATATCGGCGACAAGGATTATTTCCTGGAAGGCCGGCTGGGCGTCGAAGGCGCGCACGATTTGCGGGTCATGCTGGGCATGTTTTTTTAAGCAGGATAGAACGCGGATGACGCGGAAACGGCGTTGATCTTCGCGGATAAAAATCCAACTTTTAGTTTGATTGATTAGCTTAACGCAGAGTCCCAAAGAGCGCAGAATAGGATATAAAAGAGACGGTTTTAGCGTATATCTTTCTTTGCCTTTTGCAACGCTCTCCGCAACCGCTGCGTTGAAAGTTTTAATAATTTCGCATATTTTGCGTGTTTCGTGGGTTGAATTTCCGTATGAATCTTTGGCTAAGCGATCATCAAACCTGGCGGATTGGGCACCGCGGTGCGCCGTGTATCGCGCTGGAAAACACGCTGGAGTCGTTTGCGGCTGCGATTGACAGTGGCCTGGACGGAATTGAGTTGGATGTTCATGTGACGGCGGATAGTGTGCCGGTCGTCTATCACGACGATATGTTGACGCATCCGGACAGCAATTTGCCAATTCCACTTTCCGACTGGTCTGCGACGGCCTTAAAAAGTCTGGCGCTGATAACAGGGGATCGACAGTATCGCCTGCCGACACTGGCTGAGACGCTGACGTTGATCGGCGCAAGTTCGCTGCATCTGAATATCGAACTCAAGTCCACCATTGACCCGGCCCGCGTCCATTTGATTACGCAGGCGGTTGAGCGTCATCATTTGTTGGGTCGGGTGTTGTTTTCATCCTTTGAATTGCCGCTGCTTGAAGCGGTCAAGCGCCATTGTAACGGGGCGACGGCGTATGTGTGGGCGGCGGATTCAGCATGGCGGCCCGACCCGGCCTATGTGGACGCGCTCAATCCGCACTACTGCCTGCTTGACGAATCCTTTATCCACTGGGCAACAGAGATCAACAAGAAAATTTATACCTGGACGGTGGACGACGCGGCTACTGCCGCCCAATTAACCGCCTGGGGCGTGGCCGGTATCATTAGCAACCGCGCGCCCAACTCGCCGGAGACGCAGTTTATTCGGCGGAGCGCTGTCCGCGCTATTGTCGGTTTGGCCGCCGGAGTCTGAAAGAAAAGGATGTTTTTATGCAAAGTTCATCCATAGATGGGTTGAAAACTTCATTTGATATTGACAAAACCGCTTTCTCGGTCGGATCGTTATTCGATGAGCCGGATGAGAAAGCTTATTGGCATTCTCGCACGCCACAAGAGCGTCTTTTGGCTGTCGAATTAATGCGTCAGGTGGTTTATGGCTACGCATCTGCTACCGTCAGACTTCAAAGATTTTTTGAAGTTGCTGAATTCAAAACAAGTTGAATATCTGTTGATCGGCGGCTATGCGGTTGGCTATTACGGCTATTCCCGCGCCACCGCCGATATGGATATTTGGATCGCCATTGGGCCGGAGAACGCCGTCAAAATGGTTGATGTCCTGCAGGAGTTTGGGTTTGGTGTAAGGGAATTGACACCGGACTTGTTTTTGCAAGAGCACAAGATAATTCGAATGGGTGTTCCGCCGTTCCGAATCGAGATTTTGACGACCATTTCTGGCGTGATTTTTGACGAGTGCTATCAGGCACGAACGGTTGATACAATTGACGGTATCGAGGTTAATGTTATCAGCCTGTCCCATCTCAAGGCTAACAAGAAAGCCGCCGGACGCAACAAGGATTTGTCGGACCTGGATTATTTGCCGTAAGCGTTTGGTGGTTCAGTTCCGGTATTAGAGGCATCCTGCTGCTCTTCCGCGTAACGATTGGCGTTGTTGGCGGCGGCCCAGGCGGCGTCAGAGCGTCGTTGGTCATTGGTTTGGTCATGGCGCTTATCCGATGCCACGCCAAAGCAGCGACAAAACTTTGAGATTATTGGCAGCGGTCAGGGCGTTCACTGGCCGGAGATTGATGAAGATATCAGCGCTGCCGGAATGTTGTGGGGCATACCGGCCCGTCGCCCAAAGTCAAAAACGATGGTGAAACGTACGAAACGTGCCTTTGCCCGGCAAGGTACGAATGTTGCAGTTTAAGCTGATATGTCCGCCCATGAAAACGGTCAGCCCATCCAATCCCAACCGGTATCTTCAAGCGGATCGCGGCATTCCGTTGCAATGCATTGTATTTGGCTTTCAACCACCGCAATTGCGTAATTTGAAAGAAGTTGTCGCTTAATCAAGCTTCTTCCAATCATCTTGAATCTATGCCGGACGAGCTTGTGGCCGACTGTGCTTGGTTTTCAACCCCACAACTGTGTGTCTTAAGTGAAATTGTGACTTGACATGAAATAGGGAGCGAATTATGTGCTCAATCTTATACCTTGGCAGCGAGTGCGAATTACCTCTGATCTCCTGGGAAGACGCTGTTGCGGCCGCCCCTGCGCCCGAGATAGATGAAGACAGCGGACTTGCTTACGATTATTCTCTTTTTCACATTCTAAAATCGGACGATGCGTTTGTGTCGGCGATCCTTCCACAACCCTTTATTTATATGATCGGCGCGGGTTGCCTCAGTGGCTGCGGCTGTGACTTTAAATGGAGCTATAAGATACGGAAAGATTTCCAGCCCAATTATTTCATGCCTTACTTTAACGAAGCAACCGAATTTGACGTTCTCTTACACAAATATTTGAAAAATGCGCTTCGGCATCAAAAGTCGATAACGCTTTATTGTCATGACCCTTGCTTGCCAAACGATCATGTCCCCACTGTTAAAGAATATGATGTTGATGTATTTATTGTGCCCAGTTTTTATTTTATTGCCGGTGAAGTGTTAAGAATACACCTTTAATTCAAAAGGAAAACCTATGCCATTAGACACCCTTGAATGCAAGCTGCTGGATCTGGCTCTGGCCGCTCAAAAAAATGCCTATGCCCCATATTCCCATTTTCATGTCGGCGCGGCCTTTGTGGACGATCAGGGACAGATTTTCAGCGGCTGTAATGTGGAAAATGCCTCGTATGGTCTGACGAATTGCGCCGAGCGAACCGCTATTTTTAGCGCGGTGGCGCAGGGCAGCCGCCATATCGTGACAATGGTCATCGTCACCGACGGGCCGGAGTTGGGCGCGCCGTGCGGGGCCTGCCGGCAGGTGATCCATGAGTTTGGGCCACAAGCAAAAATTATTTTAGCCAAAAGCGCCGACCGTTATGTCTGCTATAAGATGTCGGAACTGCTGCCCCACGCCTTTAATATGGAAGATGAGGTCAAACAATGAACATCACCCGTGACGATATTCGACAGATAGTTGAACAGCTTGTGGAACAGACGCTGGTCAAACCAACCCAAAGCTGCGGCTGTCAGACCCGTCCGGCGGCAACCAAAAAAGTCATCAGCGAAGCCGATGTGCTGGCCGCGTCCGGCGAGATTGTCGTGGACGCGGGGGCGATTATTACGCCCTTAGCCAAAGATACGGCCAAAGCCCGCGGCATCCGCTTTGTCCCGACTAAAGCAGCCGCAACGCCCCAAAATCAGCCCGCCGATCCAAAGACCGGGCCTAAGAATGGTACGATTGCGCTGGGCAGCGATCATGGCGGTTTCCGGCTCAAGGAAGCGCTGAAAGTCTATCTCAAGGAATTGGGCTACGAGGTGCGCGACGTGGGCTGTCACGACGAGCAGGCCGTGGATTATCCCGATCTGGCCCGGGCGGTGGCGCAGGCGGTGGCCGGCGGCGAATGCAGTCTGGGCATTATGATTGACGGCGCCGGCATCGGCTCGTGCATGGCCGCCAACAAAGTCGCCGGTATCCGCGCCGCCCTGTGCCACGACCAATATACGGCGATCAACAGCCGCGAGCATAACAACGCCAATGTGCTGACATTGGGCGCGCAAGTGACGGGCGAAGGCGTGGCCAAGCAGATCGCCAAAGTCTGGCTGGAAACTGCTTTTACCGGCGGCCGCCATGCCCGCCGTGTGGCTAAAATTGACGAGTTAGACCGCAGTCGGTAGCACCGCAATGTCATTAAGTTAAGCACAGGGCAAGATTGTCATGCTGAAAGCATCTTTTTTTAAAATAGTAAGGTGCTTGATTCGAAAAGGATTCTTTCAGAATGACTACACTGATCGGCTTTCCTTAACTTCAGACCACCTGATCCGCGTGAATCTGGAGTGAGACCATTTTGAAGCATTCAA
>CAYOLL010000253.1:0-7231 GCA_964404765.1 uncultured Gemmatimonadota bacterium
AACTTGTTTTGTAATAACAAATTATAGAACGGACACTAATGCTTGCGAAGGCTTCAGTGCATAAAACATACAGATTTCAAATTAAGCCTTCGCAAGGTTTCACCATCTTATTTCATGAACCCAAAGATGGCTCATGGAACAAGCTTGTGGAAATCCAACCTTGCGAAGGCTTCAGTGCATAAAACATGCAGATTTCAAATTAAGCCTTCGCAAGGTTTCACCATCTTATCCATGAACCCAAAAAATTATGTAGCAATAACAATTGTTGAATTTATTACTAAAAGTCAAGCGATTTTGTTATTCTTTGCCGACTGTCGGCTACTTAATGATATAAATGTAAACAAGTTTCAATTTTTGTGGTATTATGCTTTACGTCACAGCTATTGAACATCAATTACGCTTCCATAGTCTTTTGGACAGCTTGAAGACCCAACTGTGGAGGACGCATGGAAGTTATTAATAGTGTTTTATCGGGAAACGAAATGCTGAAAATTGTACACGCTAAAAGTGCGGAATTCCAACGCCACTTGCATAAAGTAGTAAATCGCGGTGATCGGCCGATGGAAAACATTGAGCAGACCGTCCGTGAAACCCTGGCCGATGTGCGGTCACGCGGCGATGTTGCCTTGTTGGATTTGACTCAGCGTTATAACGGTGTAAAATTTCAAAGTGTAGCCGATATGAAAATCGCGCCGGATCAAATTGAGCACGCCTGGCAAAATGTAGATAAAGGCTTTTTAGAGGCTTTCCGCAATGCGAGGCAGAAGATTTATAAATTCCATGAAAAGCAGCGATCCAACTCCTGGTTTTCCATGGAAGCGCATGGCGTCATCATTGGTCAAAGGATGATTCCCTTAAAGCGAATTGGTATTTATGTTACCGGAGGCCATACGGTTTATCCTTCCACTGCGCTGCTTAATGCGATACCGGCCCAGTTAGCCGGGGTCAAAGAAATCTATGTCGTCACCCCGTCGAACATGTTGGAAGAAGACCCAAACCCGTATGTTCTGGCAGCGGCAAAAGAATTAAATATCGAGCATATCTATCGCGTCGGCGGGGCCCAGGCAATTGGTGCGCTGGCTTATGGCACACAAACAATTCCGCAGGTTGATAAAATTATCGGGCCGGGCGATGTCTATGTGTCACTGGCCAAAAAACTGGTACAAGGCTATGTCGGCACGGATATGATTTTAGGACCCAGCGAAGTCGTCATCCTGGCCGATGAAAGCGCCTATCCAAAAGTCGTTGCGGCGGATCTGCTTTCGCAAGCGGAGAAGGACGAAATGTCGGCGGCTATTCTGATCACCAATTCACGGGAATTGGCCGAATACGTCGCGCTGGAAGTGGAGTTGCAGTATAAATCGCTTGGCCACAGTCGCATTATTCGCCGATCATTGGAAGAATACGGCATCATCTTTTTGGTGGACGATTTGGATGAGGGCATTCAGATTATCAATCAAATCGCTCCGCAACAGTTAGGCGTCATTACAAAAGACGCCTGGCAGCGTTTGGACCAGATTGAAAATGCCGGAGCAGTCTTTATCGGCCCGTATTCTCCGGAAGTGGTCGGCGACTACTTAGCCGGACCCAGCCATATTTTACCAACCGGTGGCGCCGCCCGTTTTCACTCCCCCTTAAGCGTGAACGATTTTTTGAAAACATCACATATCGTTTTCTATACCGCCAAAGCTTTAAAGCAGGATTATCAGCACTTAATCGCATTGACCGCCGCCGAAGGTTTTGAGGCCCAGGCGAAGGCTGTTGAGCGGCGCTTTTCCATTTAAAGGACGAAGTCTGATGTTTCCGACTGCCAAATATCTGAGAAATTCGGTTTAAAAACGCCAAAAACGCCTGCCTTTTTTCAAATTTTACGCAGTTTGTGCGAAAATTCTTGACAAACTCCGTCGGATTTTGTAAAATTTTCTTTTGCAATTGAGATAACCCGCTCATTTTTCCCGCAAGCATCTTTGATTCACCGCGAGATCAGAGCTTTTTACTTGAGCCTGGATTATTCACAATAATCAATTATTACGATACAAAGATACAAATGGTGAATAAGTAAAAGGGGCGCGCCTTAAAAACGCAACCCTGGATGTGGAGCATTCGCAGACATCCCAGGGTAGTGAGTTTAACGCTATTTTTATAACGAACGCCACCTTAACCACTTCCCGACTTGAGCAATTTTTTTATCTTATGCTCAAAACTACACCTCGTTTTCCGCACCCAAGCTTTTATTGTCATACCTTTGGATTATTCACTAATTCAGTAGCGTATCATCCGAGCTATGTGACTATTTCCGTCATTTTTGTTACCACTTAACTTTTTTTTGATTCTTTTTAGAAGGAGAATGCATTTTATGCAGGACGAGTCTTTACCAACGAGTAACGGTCAAACCGGGACAGGAAAGATCAAGCAGGAAGAGCTTGACATTGCTGTTCTAAAATCCAAAACAATTGCGCAATTAACTGAAATTGGCCTGAAGTTAGGTTTGCTTGGCTTAAGCGGGCTGCGCAAACAGGAACTCATTTTTAAAATCCTGGAGACCCAAACCCAACAAGCCGGTTTGGTTCATGCCGAGGGTGTGCTGGAAATTTTATCGGAAGGCTATGGCTTTCTGCGGTCACCATCATACAACTATTTGCCGGGCCCCGACGATATCTACGTTTCGCCATCCCAAATCAAGCGGTTCGATTTGCGAACGGGCGACACTGTCGCCGGACAAGTGCGTCCGCCCAAAGACTCTGAGCGCTATTTTGCGCTGTTACGAGTCGACAGCGTTAATCGTATTAATCCGGAAACCGCTAAATCCAGAGTCCTTTTTGACAATTTAACTCCGCTGTATCCCAATCAGAAGATTAATCTGGAAACGGATGTGAAAGACCTGTCAACCCGTATTGTTGACCTGCTTGCGCCTATTGGTAAGGGTCAGCGCGGCTTGATCGTTGCGCCGCCCCGCACCGGTAAAACCGTTTTATTGCAGCGCATCGCCAACAGCATCACCACCAATCATCCGGAAATCATATTAATTGTGTTACTGATTGATGAACGACCGGAAGAAGTGACCGACATGCAACGCTCTGTCAAGGGCGAAGTCATCAGCTCCACCTTTGATGAGCCGGCAGAACGTCACGTGCAAGTAGCGGATATGGTCATCGAGAAGGCCAAACGTCTGGTCGAATGCGGTCAGGATGTCGTTATTCTATTGGACAGCATCACCCGGTTAGCACGGGCGCACAATGTTATCGTCCCGCATAGCGGCAAAATCCTGTCTGGTGGTGTGGACGCGCAGGCGTTGCATCGGCCCAAACGCTTTTTCGGCGCGGCCCGCAACATTGAAGAAGGCGGCAGCCTGACCATTATCGCCACGGCCCTGGTGGAAACCGGCAGCCGTATGGATGAAGTCATTTTTGAAGAATTTAAAGGCACCGGCAATATGGAATTGGCCCTGGATCGCCAATTGAGCGACAAGCGTATTTTCCCGGCGATTGACATCAATCGTTCCGGCACACGCAAAGAAGAATTGCTGATGAAGGATGATCAGATCAATCGTATCTGGATTCTGCGCAAGTTTTTGAGCGAAATGAATCCGACCGAAGCCATGAACTTCCTGAGTGATAAGATGGGTCAAACCCGCACCAACAGCCGCTTTCTGCAAGCTATGAGCGAGGGCATGTAGGCTTGTCTGATACCCGGTATAGATTTTCTAAATCGTAACGATTTAGAAAATCTTCAGATCGGCGGACGATGAAACTCCTGATTTAAACTTAAAATATTTTTAATTGGACAGCCTTACCCGGTAATTGAAAAGCGGCGCTCGAAAGCGGCAATCGAGTGCGATTTAAGCTGTTTTGCTGACAAGACAACCGAAAGATTTGGGCAATTTGCTCGGCAAAAAATCCTTCGCCTTTAAACCGCACACCCCAGCGGCCATCGTATAATTTTCCTCCGCGGATATCCCGGATTCGATTCAAAACCTTGTCCTTGCGATCCGGAAAATGGCGCTCCAACCAGTTGATAAACAACTCTTTAAGCTGATAAGGCAAACGCAGCATTACATAGCCGGCCGAAACGGCGCCGGCGCCTGCCGCTTCTTTTAAAATCTGCGGCATCTCATGCTCGGTCAGACCGGGGATCACCGGTGCGCACATGACGCCGCAGGGAATTCCAGCCGCAGTCAGGATTTTCAGGGTTTCCAGCATTTTTTGAGGGTGCGAAGTGCGTGGTCCTAAAACCTGACGCAATTTTGGGTCAAGCGTGGGAATCGAGCAAAAGACCGCGGCGGCTTGTTGCGCAGCCAATTGCTGCAAAAGATCACAATCCCGTTGTACGAGGTGATTTTTGGTAATAATCACAACCGGATTACGGAATTCGACCAAAACCTGCAAGCAGCGACGCGTAATTTCCAGTTTACGCTCAATCGGCTGATAGGGATCGGTTACGCCGCTTAAGGTAATGACTTGTGGCTGCCACTTTGACGAGAAAAGCTCCCGCCGCAATAACTCCGGAGCGTCTTCCTTAACCATAATTTTGGTTTCAAAATCCAGCCCGGACGACATATCCAAATATTCGTGCGTTGGGCGGGCATAGCAATAGATGCAGCCATGCTCACAGCCCCGATATGGGTTAAGACTGACGCTAAAACCCAGGTCCGGACTATCGAAATGGGAAAGGGCGGTTTTGGATGCATCTTTAAAATACTGCGTTTGGGGGCGACGATCATCCACTTCCCAATCATCTTCAATGACCGGGACATAGTTAATCGGCTTAAAGCGGTTGGCCGGATTGTCCGGTGTCCCGCGGCCTTTAATCGCAGTTGACAAAGGGCTCATAAGTGTTGAACGTCAAATTTGCAGAAATGTTACTCAAAAGGGTATGATTCAGGCGGGAAAGTTTTCCAGAGCGGGATTGGTTTGATTGGCCGGCAGGTTGCCGGGTCAGATTGAGCGAATGCTGGATGAAGATTAGACCATGGTGTGTTTGATTTGCTCTTTTAAATAGTCGCGGATTTGACCGGCGGAACTCATCGTTAGCACATGCTGCGCGGCCAATTGTGCGTCTAGCATCTTTACCGAGCGGACCAACCGTTTAATATTTGGGGCGAAAATAGGACTCACACTGAACTCATCAATTCCCAGACCTAACAACAGATAGGCCACAATCGGATCGGCGGCAATTTCGCCACAAATACCGACCCAGATGCCGGCCTGATGGCCTTTGTGTACAATCGAGCTAATACAGCGCACGACTGCCGGATTTAACGGATTGTAGAGGCGGGCAATTTTCTCATTACCACGATCTACCGCCAGAACATATTGGGTTAAATCGTTTGAGCCGATACTAAAAAAATCAACTTCCGGAGCGATAATATCTGCGCAAATCGCCGCCGATGGCGTTTCGATCATCACGCCCAATTCATAATCATCACAATAAGGAATCGAAGCGGCCTGCAGCTCGTGTTTCGAATCAACGATGTATTTTTTGGCTTCTACAATTTCAGCCACATCATAGATAAAAGGCAGCATGATTTTAAGCTTGCCTTTGCAGCCGGCGCGTAAAATGGCCTTGAGCTGCGCTTTAAAAATTTCCGGATGATCCAGGCAGAAGCGAATCGCCCGCCAACCCAAAAATGGATTTTTCTCGCTGGAATTTCCCAAAATTGCAAATTTGTCACCCCCTAAATCATACGTGCGGATAACAACCGGGTCCGGGCTTGCCGCTTCCAGAATTGAGGCATAAAGTCGGTACTGCTCTTCTTCTGACGGGAATTCGCCGCGTTGGATGCATAAAAATTCTGTCCGCAAAAGGCCAATGCCCCGCGCCCCGTTGCTTTTAACATCCTTGACTTCCTCTTTGGTTTCAATGTTAGCCGCCAGATGAACTTCAAAGCCATCTAAGGTAATCGCCAGCTCATCACGCAAGTTCCGCAGGGAATGGTTCTGCCGCATGTAGATATGCTGCCGTTCAAGAAAAGAACGCTGTGTCTTTGGCGTCGGGTTGAGAATCACCACGCCTTCGTTGCCGTCGACAACCAAAAAATCGCCGGATTGCACGCGCCCGCTGACATCACTTAGGGCCACCACAGCCGGAATCCCCATTGCCCGTGCAATAATAACCGAGTGGGATGTGTAACCGCCCACATCAGTCAAAATAGCCTGCACATTTTTTTTGTTCATGGTTGCGGTGTCGGATGGCCCCAGGTCCGTGGCGACGATGACAACCGGCTCCGTCAGGTCCCGCAAGCCGGTCGTCTGATGATTGGTCAGGTTACGCAGTATCCGCCGCTTAATGTCGATAATATCTACCACGCGATCCTTAAAAAAATCCTGCTTCATGTGCGCAAACATATCAATGATGCCGTTGATCGCCAGATTAAAGCAGTATTCTGCGTTCATTTTGGTCTTTTCGATGCCGGAAATCGTGTTCTCAACGATCATCGGATCTTCTAAAATCATAGCATGTGCTTCAAAAATCATGCCTTCCTGAACGGCGCCGGTATTCTTAACATATTCCTGGCGCAAAACATTAATTTCCTGTTTCGCTTTTTCGATGGCGGAAAGAAAACGGTCAACTTCAGCGGGGATATCGTTGGGGTCAAGTGTGCGGACGGTAATGGGCGGTTCGTTGCGAAAATAGAGAAAAACCTTGCCTGTCACAATGCCGGGTGACGCGGCAATGCCGGTTAGCTTCGTTTGTTTTTTTGCGGCTTTTAGGCGGCTCATGGTTTAGTCTTCATAAAATTTGTCGGCAAATAGTTTGGCAATCGCTCTAACAGCGAATTCTGCATCGGCGCCTTTGGCCGAAATTTGCACGGCGCTGCCTTTGTAAGCTTCTAATCCCATGACACTGATAATGCTCTTGCTGTTAGCGGAGTAGCCTTCTTCATTACTCAGGGAAATTTCAGCCTGAAAGGTCGTGGAAACTTTGACAATCAACGATGCCGGTCGGGCATGAATACCTAACTCATTTGTAACGATGATGGTTTCGATATAAGCGCTCATTCTTAGTCTTTTTGTAAAAGTTTTAGCTCAAAAGGTTTCCAGACTTAATTTAATCATACATACGCTAAGTTTAAAGTAAAAAATTAATAAATTTTAGTTTAACTGATAATTTAGTTTTTTGTACTAGTCAACGACTTGTCGAACACTGTCATTCCGAAGGAATCTTTTTGCAAGCTTGTACCCTGAATAATTCATAAACGCAAGAGACGCAAACGGCGCAAACGACGCAACCG
>CAYOLL010000254.1:0-7186 GCA_964404765.1 uncultured Gemmatimonadota bacterium
GAAACAGTTAACGGTCTAACAATAAACAAATTCAGTAAAAATTCAAGACAAAATTCTATGCCCGCCATGCGTATCAAATGATTTGACAAGGGATTATGAACGCATTACTTTGGTTGCACTCATTTGATATTTTGATATTACAGGTTGACAAAAAAGCCGGAAGCGAGTCCATCGCCTCCGGTCTTTTTTTATCCATACTCAGAAATGTCATTTCTCCAATTTTACAAAAAAGTGTACTAGGCAACAACCTTTAGAACCCTGTCATGCCGGAATGTATTTATCCGGCATCTTGTTTGCCTGTAAGAAGATTCCGGCCAAAAACATGCCGGAATGACAACTTTAAAAGTGTTCTAAAGGTCTCTGACTATTACAAATTTTACAAAAAAGCCGGATACGATTGCTCGCATCCGGCTTTTTGCATTTAAGATTGTGGATTTAGGATTGCAGACGGTTACTCGCAATTAGCGGCCCGCATTGACTTTGGTGGGCGCATACCGCCGCAAGGCCACCGGTAATTGCTCAAAAAGTGGTGGTAGACCGAACCTTGCGAAGGCTTCAGTGCACACTTTCACAAGTTTTGCAGTAAAGCCTTCGCAAGGTTACCCACGCTTTTTGAGCAATTACCATTGGCGACTATCGGATAGAGCGCCGACTTATTTTTCAGATATAAACTTCTATCTTGCGTCTGTAGCGTCGTTTGCGCCGCTTGCGTTAAGTTTTGTGAATAATTCAGGCTAAGCCCGCCGCTGCCGACGCTGCTCGTAAGGGCAGACTTTCCACAAACTCGTTCTATTAGCCACATTTTTAAGTTGTCTGCCAAAGCAAAAAAGCCGGATACGATTGCTCGCATTCGGCTCTTTCAAAAAAACAGGCGACTCGGGTGAGTCGCGCTACGGTACTGGAATTTAGATAACCACCGGCTCAATGTCGAATTCGACCGGCTTATGGTGCACATGCCGGCCGTCCAGATTGAGCACGCCGCGGCGAACTTCGCGTGTCTCGGCCTTGCGGGCGTGCAGGTGCTTTTTGAGGAATTGAAAGGCAATCCACGGATCAACCGTAGTGCCGCAGGTAAACAAATCTACGGACGCATAGCCGTATTCCGGCCAGGTATGGATGGCCAAATGGGACTCGGCGATCACCACCGTGCCGCTGACGCCGTGCGGATTAAACATGTGGAAAACCTTTTCCACCACAGTTGCGCCGGCCAAAACCGCCGCTTTCGTCATAATTTCCTCGATGAACGCGCAGTCGTTCAAGGCGTTCGCCGAACAGTCGTAGTACTCAACCAATAAGTGACGTCCCAAAGCATTCATGCTAAACTCCTCTCTTAGAAGTAAGGTGGCGAAGAAATCCACAGGAAGGTGGCTTCGCTTTTGCCGTTGTTTTGTATTTTATGAACTCGATTGCAAGCATAGTAAAAACATTCATCCTTCTTGACCCGGTAACTCTTGTCGCCCAATATAACTTCGATCCGGCCCTGCAGAACATAGCCGAACTCATCCCCGTCGTGCGGATCGTCCGTCAGCGTTTCCTCGCCCGGATCCAGAGTGCACAAGACCGGGTCCATGTGACGATTGGGCGCGCCGTGAATCAAATATTCAAAATCATAAATACCGGGCTTTTTGACTACGCGCCGATCAGCCATGGTAAAAACGATTTTCGGTTCACTGTACTCGCTGAAAAAACTGGCCAGCGTCTGATTCAGCGCCTTGAGAATATCCGCCAGACTATCCACGGAAATCGAAGTAATATCCCGCTCAATCTGCGAGATAAACCCTTTTGTTAAACCGGCGCGTTCGGCCAACTCTTCCTGAGTCAGATTAGCCGATAAGCGCAGGTTGCGGATTCTTTCTCCAATTTTAAACGGCGACATTTTAGCATCCTATATCAAGTAATTAGTTTAGTAAACTAAATTAAGTTTTGTGAAAATATACTTTTAAAAACAGATGTCAAGAAAAATACAATAAAATTGACTTTATTTTTAATAAAATATATCAGACGCTTCTTAACTGCTGACTTGTAAAGGCTTTCCAGATTAGAGATGAATGCTTGAAATTTCTTGAATCTTTTAAATTTCTTCAACACAGACAACAGTTAATTACAAGTCTAATAGCTTATATTAAAAGAAAAAATTAGTATAAACAGTTAGATTTACGATTAAATTTTAATTCAAAAATAAGGCTATTTATGGCTGCAGCTTAAATAAATGTGGATTTTGCGATTTACGATTTTCCTTGACAGACGCCCAAAATAACGCATGATGATTTCATTACCCGGAACCGCACTTTAGCGCACTTAATCTAGGCGGGGAGGCTTTTTTACCGCTAGTGCTACAATGTTTATAGCAATATCCGCTTAAAGAGGAGGCTTTGACCATGATGACCCAATTCAGAATACGTCCTACGCAGCGCCTGGTATCTTTGCGGAAGGATGTGGCGGTATGAACAAAGAAGTTCAAAATTGGTTAGACTCAGCCGAATACGACCTAGGCAGCGCCGAACATATGCAACATTCCGGACGGTATATTTATACGGTGTTTATGTGCCATCTGACTCTGGAAAAAGCATTAAAAGCGCACATCCAAGCGCAAACCGGCCAAATGCCGCCGCGTATTCATGATCTCGTGTCCCTGTCCAAACTCAGCGGGCTTGTTTTTACGCCGGAAATGGCGGTTTTTATCGCCGAGATCGGCAACTTGAGTGTCGTCACCCGCTATCCGGCCGATTTTCAAGCCATCCGGCTTGAGTACTCACGGGAACGAGCCGCTATCGTCTTACAAAAAACACAGGAGTTTTTTAAATGGATCAAACCCTTGATATGACTCTGACCGCCTACCAAGAACAATTAGCGCAGTTGGGAATTCGCGTCCAAAAACTGATTATGTTCGGCTCATACGCCCAGGGCACGGCCACGCCGGAAAGTGATTTAGACCTGGCGGTTTTATCCGATGACTTTGCCGGTATGGATGTATGGAGCAAACTGAGCCTGTTGGGCCGCGCCCGGCTTGGCCTGGCCAAACCCATGGAGATTATGGGTCTGACCGCAGCGGAATTTCAGGCGGCTGCGTCCGGCACATTCATTGCCGATGAAATCCGGACAAAGGGCAAGGTCGTTTTTGAGGCCGCATCTTAAACTGTGAACCGTGCACTTCAGCTCACTTTAGCTCATATCCGTTGCGCTGCCCGGGGTGAGCCGGGGCGGTCCGCTCGTAATAGCCGCGGCCCAAATACTCGGCCACTTCTTGCTCCAGAACTTCCTGGATCAGCTTTTGGCTGCCTTTGCGGATCAACTGCGTTAAAAAATCGTCCGCTTGTTTCTCTTCCGGACCGGCGGCTAACAGAGCGGCAATCTCGCGGCTCAAACGGGTCGTTGGTTGTTCTTTTACAGCCATTTGTTCTCTCCTTCTTTACATTAAGGTTAAGGGATTCGGGTCTTTACGTATCGCACTAAAAAATATGGCCTGAGCTTCAAAATGACGACTCAAACTTTACAGGAAATATAAGACTTGACCCAAAATCCAAGCGCTATGACCAAACACATTATTGTCGGCACCGCCGGCCACATCGACCACGGCAAAACCACACTGATCAAAACGCTGACCGGCGTCAATACCGACCGCTTAGCCGAAGAGCAGGAGCGCGGCATTTCCATCGTGCTGGGCTTTGCCGAACTTCGGCTGCCCTCCGGCATTCAAGTCGGCGTGGTGGATGTCCCCGGCCACGAAAAATTTGTCCGCACCATGCTGTCCGGCGCAGCCGGCATTGACTTTGTGCTGTTTATCATCGCCGCGGACGAGGGCGTGATGCCGCAGACGGTCGAACATCTGGAAATCCTGCAGCTGCTTGGCTTACAACACGGTCTGATCGTCCTGACAAAAGTCGATATGGTGGACGAGGAATGGCTGACGCTGGTGACGGACGATGTGCAGACGTTTATGAAGGGCACGTTTCTGGAAAACGCGCCGCTGATCCCGTTTTCCAGCAAAAAAGGCACAGGCCAAGCCGAGTTACTGGCCGCGATGGATGAATTGGCACAGCGTATGACGACCCGTTCGGAAGCCGGTTTTGCCCGCCTGCCGATTGATCGGGTTTTTACCATTCAGGGCATTGGCACGGTTGTGACCGGCACGCTCTGGTCCGGACAACTCCGTGTAGGCGAGACGGTTACGGTTCAGCCGTCGGGCTTGACTTGCAAAATCCGCAACATCCAGGTGCATGAGCGGGATAGTCAGGCAGCCATGGCCGGACAGCGGACGGCGGTGGCGTTGCAAGGAGTTGATAAGCAACAGGTTATGCCCGGTCAGGTTGTTGTCAGCACGGCGATGTTGAAGCCGACCTACATGCTGGATGTACAGCTGCGTTGCGTCAAAAGTCTGAAGAAAAACATCCACAACCGGCAGAAAGTGCACTTCCATCATGGCACGGCCACCGTGCTGGGCTATGTCATTCTGCTGGACCGGGAAGAGGCCGGGCCGGGCGACACGGTTTATGCCCAAATGCGCCTGGAAGAACCCATTGTCGTCGCCCGGGGTGACCGCTTTGTGATCCGCATGTACTCGCCCGTCGTCACCATTGCCGGCGGCGTGATTCTGGATGCTAATCCGCCCAAGCATAAACGATTTGATGCCGCTGCATTGCAGTTGCTGGAACGAATCGAAGCGGGTAATGTGGCCGAGGCGCTGAGTTTATTAGTCGCCGAGGCGCGTTTTTGTGGTCTGAGTCCAAGCGAGATTTCCCGCCGGTTTACGCTGGAATTAGAATATTTGCATGACATGATTGCCGCCCGGCCCGATTTGGTGATGGCCGATGATCGGCAGTTTGTAGTGCATGAAACCGTCTTTAATGAGATCAAGCAGCAGCTTTTGGATAAACTACAGGCTTTCCACGCCAAATTTCCGCTGCGAATCGGCGCACCGCCGTTGGAAATCCAAAACGAGCTGCCGCCGATTCTGCCCGAAGCCATTTTCCAGAAAGCCGTGCATGATCTGATTGCCGCCGGCAACTTGCGCGAACGTGAGTCCCTGATTGCCGGCAAAGATTTTCAAGTTAGTTTAACCGAACAGGATCAGCGTCGCTGTCGGGAAGTGCTGACTTATTTTGATCAAGCCGGGCTCATGCCGCCGTTTATAGACGAGATTCCTCTCAAAATAGAGCCGGAAATTTTGCACTATCTGTTAGCCGAAGGCAACTTAGTGCGCATCAATCGCACTTTTATTTTAGCCGGCAGTGCGCTGCGCCGTATTCAGGATTTTCTGCGTCAGTATTTTGCTGCTCAGCCGGAATTGCCTGTCGGCATCTTTCGCGACCAATTAGGCTTAAGCCGCAAGTATGCCATTCCGCTGCTGGAATATTTGGACGAGCATGGTTTAACCCGTCGCGAAGGCGATATTCGCTATCTGCCGAAGAACTCGTAGCGGGCCTAAGAATGCGCGTACTTATGTGGCATCCCTTCCTTAGCTAAACGCAAAAAATCTTTCCGCCTGACAAGACCAAATGCATAAAATTCTTTACAAAACAGACTTTTTGACGTATGTTTTTGATCTTTCCGTAACTAAAGTTTTAAATTTCCTTTAACTCGAATCGGAGGACTGCATGTTTATTCCAGCCATGATTCTCAAACAGCTTTACACCTTTGACAGCTTGAAAAATACGGCGGAAGGGGTACGCTTTTCAGTCAAAAACCGGCTAAGCGATGCAACGCTGACCGGCTTTATCGGCTTGTCATTTAATGACAAGCGCATTCCGTTAGATAAGATCACATTTAAACTGGATGACGGGCGGGTATTGAAGGCCGCAGATGTTTCGGAGAAAAACCCGATTGATTTTCCGCTGCGCAGAGTAGTCGACGTGTTTTCCGGCATCGAGCCGTTAGACAAAGGCAAAAATCATATTGAAATTGAGTTTGACTCCAAACCGTTTGGCAATCTAAAGTTAAAGGTGGACGGTTCAATTACGGACGAAATTCTTGACCGCATCAAAGTCCCGCGTGACGATAAAGACGACTATTCGGAAGCGGCTATCCGAACGCGCCAGGAATTTTTGAAAGATGTGACCGGCGTCAAAGATTTAAAGCACATCTTCAACTACTCGTTCGATGCCCATATCACGCAAGGTAATTGTGAGCATTTTACCGGCGTTGCGCAAGTGCCGTTAGGTATTGCCGGCCCGCTGCGGATAGATGGCGAGCATGCCAAGGGCGATTTTATGATCCCGATGGCCACTGCCGAAGGCACACTGGTTGCCTCATACAACCGTGGCATGAAGCTGCTAAATGCCAATGGCGGCGCGACTTGCTCGGTTGTGGATGATGCCATGCAGCGCGCGCCGGTTTTTGTCTTTTCCAATGCCCGTGAAGCCCGCGACTTTGTTAAATGGGTGCAGGATAATCTGCCCAAAATCCGCGAAGAAGCCGAGTCCACTTCCCGCATCGCCAAGCTGAAGTACATTGACCCGTATCTGGCCAACAAATTTGCTTATCTGCGCTTCAACTATTCCACCGGCGACGCCGCCGGGCAAAACATGGTGGGCCGGGCAACCTTTGCCGCCTGCAGTTGGATTTTGGAAGAGTACAAAAACGGCGGGATCAAGAATTTTTATTTAGAATCAAACCTGGCTACCGACAAAAAAGCCTCGCAAGTCAACGTCATGCATACGCGTGGTAAGCGCGTGATTGCGGAAGCCGTTATTAAGCGCAATACGCTGATCGAGCTGATGCGGGTTGAGCCGGAGCAATTAGCCTATCACTGGCAGGTCGCGCAGATCGGCTCGATTTTGTCCGGCGCAAACAACAACGGCGCGCACTCGGCTAATGGCATTACCGCGCTGTTTATTGCCACCGGGCAGGACGTGGCCAACGTCTCCGAATCGTCCGCCGGCATTGCCTATACCGAGTTGACACCGGAAAAAGACCTGTATTTGTCCATCACCATCCCGTCGCTGATTGTGGCCACACATGGCGGCGGCACTAAATTGGCCACGCAGTTGGAGTGCCTGCGGATTCTGGGCTGTGAGCAACGCGGCTCCGTCTACAAGCTGGCCGAGATTATTGCCGGCGTCGTTCTGGCCGGAGAGCTTTCGCTGGCATCAGCCATTTCCTCGTCCGACTGGGTATCCAGCCATGAGCAATACGGGCGCAATCGGTAACTATTCTCGTTATGGGTGATTTTTGGCAGAATAAACCCTTA
>CAYOLL010000255.1:0-7083 GCA_964404765.1 uncultured Gemmatimonadota bacterium
ATGCCAAATTTCGTAGCCAATTTCGGACAATTTGGTACGCGAGAGTGAGGTTAGGCGTTACAACACGTTTCTTTTTTGTGTTCATGATTTTTAACCTCTACAAGGGTGGAAAATCCTACTGTGTAAGTAGTCAGACACAAATAAACAGGTATTTTCAACCGAATCGTCACTGCGAGCCGTTTTTGCGAAGCAGTCCCGGCCTGATTCACGAGATGGCTTCGCAGAAACGGCTCGCCATGACAGTGTTGGTTCTATTCTGTCCTGAAACTTAACTGGCGTTTACGGCTTTTCAACCTTAGTAGAAAAGCGACAAAGCCACCCTTCATCACCTTATTATCTTATTGCGGCCATCGAAAGCTAATCCGTTACAGGCAAAAGAAATAAGGTAATAAGGTTGGGGTTGTTTATGCGGCCTTTCTACTAAGGTTTGCGTCGAAAGCCGACGTGTTCAAACGATGCAAGGCCGGATTTCACCATCTTGTTCCATGAGCCTTTCAACCTTAGTAGAAAAGCGACGGAACCGCCTTTCATCACCTTATTACCTTATTGCGGCCATCGAAAGCTAATCCGTTACAGGCAAACGAAATAAGGTAATAAGGTCGGAGTTGTTTATGCGGCCTTTCTACTACGGTTTGCGTCGAAAGCCGACGTGCTCAAACGATGCAAGGCCGGATTTCACCATCTTGTTCCATGAGCCCAAAAAATCTTCCGGCAGCGCCCGGGTGCGCATGATAAAAGGCCGTAAGGCCGGACGCTAATAATACAGGACACCGGTGATTACTGTCAAGTCCGAACTGCTTACAAAGATAAAGCCGCAGAGTCATGACGGAAAATCAACTCTGCGGCTTCGTGTTCTTCTTAAAGCGTCGCTCAATGCGGATCGACGATCCGGGTTACGGCATTAACGGCGCGGCTTGTCAAAACGCCGACCGCCATCTCCGCCGCTACGCGGTTGGTCGCCACCCTCGCGGCGCGGACGCTCCGATTGACCACCGCCGGCATTGCCGCCCTCTAAGAGCACCTTGCGACTCAGGCTCATTTTGCCGTTGGCTTCCAGGCGCATCAGCTTGACTTTGACCATCTCGCCGACGGACAGCACTTCGTCCACCCGGTTCAGGCGGCGATTCTCAATTTCCGAGATATGAAGCAAGCCTTCTTTGCCCGGTAAAATCTCGATAAAAGCGCCAAAATCCACAATGCTGACAACACGCCCTTCGTAAATTTTGCCTTCCTCAGGATCGGTCACGATCATCTGGACGCGCTCCACGGCGGCTCTCACGCTCTCGGCGTTCACCGACGAAATCTGCACAGTGCCGTCGTCATCAATTTCGATGACTGCGCCGGTCTCTTCTTGAATAGCCCGAATAATTTTGCCGCCCGGTCCAATCACCGCCCCAATCTTAGTTGGATCAATCATGATGGCGACAATTCGTGGCGCAAATAAGGAGAGGTCCGCGCGCGGCGTCTCTATCGTCTGCCGCATGATGTCCAGAATATGCAGCCGACCCAGACGCGCCTGCTCCAAAGCCGTCTTCATAATATCAATGCTCAAACCGGTGATCTTAATATCCAATTGGAAACCGGTAATGCCTTCGGTCGTCCCGGCCACTTTAAAGTCCATATCGCCCAAATGGTCTTCAGCGCCAAGAATATCACTGAGAACCGCCGTGCGATTGCCTTCCATAATCAAACCCATGGCAATGCCGGCCACAGGTTTGCGCATCGGCACGCCGGCATCCATCAAGGCCAGCGAACCGCTGCACACGGACGCCATCGAGGAAGAGCCGTTCGACTCCAGGATTTCGGACACAATTCGAATGGTGTAGGGAAACCCTTCCTTTTTGTTGGGAATCATCGCTTCCAACGAGCGTTCGGCCAGATAGCCGTGCCCGATTTCGCGCCGGCCCGGCCCACGCAACGGCTTGGTTTCGCCGGTGCTGTACGAGGGAAAATTATAGTGCAGCATATACGTCTTATACGTCTTCTCCTGCTCCATATCGTCAATCAGTTGCTCGTCGGATTTTGTGCCGAGCGTCACCACGCCCAGACTTTGGGTCTGGCCGCGGGTGAACAGGGCGGAACCGTGTGTGCGCGGCAGAACGCCAATCTCGCAATTAATGGCCCGAATGTCGGTGGTGCTGCGACCGTCGATGCGCCGGCCTTCGCTTAGAACGGTTTCGCGCATATCGATCCGTTCCAAGTCATGCAAAATATCTTTGATCACCTTTCCGCTATCAGGATAAGCTTCGGCCAATGCCGCCAGTGTATCCGTCGCGACCCGGCTGATCATGCCGGCGCGGTCTTCTTTTTGGGCTGTCCGGTTGGCGGTTTTAATGCGCTCAAAAGCCAGCTCGCTCACCCGCTTGCGCAATTCACTATGATCCGGTAACGGCACAAGCGACATTTTTTCGGTGGCGACCTGTGAGCAAAGTTCCTTTTGGATTTCGACTAACTCCTTGATGTGCCGATGGGCGAAGTTAACCGCGTCAAGCATGACTTCTTCCGATACTTCCTTAGCGCTGCCTTCGATCATCAAGATGGAATCGGCGGTGCCGGCCACGACTAATTCCAACGTGCTCTTGTCAATCTGACTGAAAGTCGGGTTGATAACAAACTGACCGTCAATCATGCCGACGCGAACACCGGCGATCGGGCCGAGAAACGGTATCTTGGAAATGCTCAGGGCCGCCGAAGCGCCGGTAATGGCCAGCACATCGGCCTGGTGCTCCTGATCCGACGACAACACGGTCGCCAGCACTTGCACTTCGTTAAAAAAGCCGTCCGGAAAAAGCGGGCGGATAGGCCGGTCGATTAAACGAGCGCTTAAAATTTCTTTGTCGCGCGGCCGTCCTTCGCGTTTAAAAAAACCGCCCGGTATCTTGCCGGCAGCATACGTTTTTTCACGATAATCGACTGTCAAAGGAAAAAAATCTTTATTGGGATCCACATTGCTGTTAACCACAACCGCTACTAAAACAACGGTGTCCGCATGTTGGACCAAAACGGCGCCATGGGCCTGACGAGCCAGGCGTCCGGTCTCAAAAGAAAGGGTTTGACCTGCAAATACTTTCGCAACTTTAATCATTCTTCATTACTCCTAATACCAAAAATCCCTATGATTTTTGGCTAAAACTTAATTGTCATCGTTAATTCACATTAATCTATCAAACAAAATATTACCTACCTACTCCAACTTGAATGATTACACAACAAGCAAAGAAAATTTTGCCCGTTAAGCAAGCTGTTGGGTGGCTGAATAATCATGCAAGCAGGAGCAGGTAAAAAAATCTGGGCCTGTTATTTTAAGCCATAAGCAAAGAAGCGACGCACTACTCAATCAACCAGAATTGGGGGTTGAGGCGCGTCGCATCTTTGTAACAAGCTACTTGCGAATACCGAGCTTCTCGATCAATTCGCGATAACGTTCCAACTGTTTGCGCTTGAGATAGTCCAGCAAGCGACGCCGCTGGCCGATCAGTTTCAGCATCCCGCGCGTTGAATGGTGATCTTTAGGATGCGATTTAAGGTGACCGGTTAAATCATTAATGCGCGTCGTCAGCAACGCAATTTGAACTTCCGGTGAACCCGTATCGGATTCATGACGCTTGTGGGAAGCCACCACGGTGCCTTTTTGGGCGGCATTTAAAGACATTGTGCTAACACCTCCTTTCTTTTATGTTTATTTTTTTGACACATTACGGACAGCCACGAAGGCACGAAGGACACTAAGAATCACAAAAGAAATTCAAAGCCTTTGTGATTTTTAGTGTCGTTGTGCTTTCATGGCGGGTCTTTAATTTTTCAATGTTGTCAACCAGTTACGTGCATTCAAACTATCGGCTTCGATTTGCCGGATCAACTCGTCTTTATCGGCAAACTTCCGCTCGTCCCGCAAATAATGCAACAACTCGACCTGAATCGGCTGGTCGTAAATTGTGTCCGAAAATTCAAACAAGTGCACTTCCAGAGACAATTCGCCCGGCGCAAGCGTAGGCCGCACACCGATATTCATCACACCAAAATGTTGTTGATCGGCCACGCGGGCGCGAACGATATAAACGCCTTTTTTTGGGATCAACTTGCGTGGCTGTGTTAATCGGATATTTGCCGTTGGAAATCCAAGAGTTCTGCCTAACCGATTGCCTTCGCACACGGTTCCCGATAGTTGATAAGACCAACCTAACATTTGGTTGGCCAAACCCAGACTCCCCTCGGTCAGCATTGCGCGAATTTTAGAACTGCTGACCGTGTGGTCACCGGTTTGCATCGGAGAGATAACGGCCAAGTCAAAGCCAAATTTCTGTCCAAACTGTTTTAGCTCGTCCGCATGGCCGGAACGATTTCGCCCAAAACCATGATCATAGCCAATAATAATTTTTACAACAGAAAATCGCTGAACCAATATTTTTTCGACAAATTGTTCCGGGGTCAAATCCGCCATTGCCCGATCAAATCGCAAAAAATAAACCCAATCAATGCCAAGATTTGCCAGCAGTTGTTGCTTTTCGCTATCGTCGGTTAGCAATGGTGGCGCGATTTCCGGGCGCACAATCTCTAACGGATGCGGCGAAAAGGTAATTACCAAACTTTGACCGTTAAGCTTTTTAGCATCTGCGACTAATTGGCCCAAAATTTGACAATGTCCGGTATGGACACCATCAAAAGCGCCAACCGTTGCCACAATCGGACAATCTTTGGTATTCAAATCTGTTTCAAATTGAATTTGCTTCATTGACAGATTATAAATATAATAGTATTTTGTTTAGAAAGCTATATATTTTTTGATATATGCTTGATAGGATTATTGTTACAACAGTTTAAATATTTTTAAATTTCTTAATGAATGACGCAAGTGCGTTGGTCATGTTCGATAGTAAGCAATGCAATTATAGAAGATAGTCTCTTCTTCTGCACTAACTTTTTTGTTTGATGGGATAAGATGGTGAAACCTTGCGAAGGTTTAATTTGAAATCCGCATGCTTTGTGCACTGAAGCCTTCGCATGGTTGGATTTCTCCATGAGCCACTTCTTTAACTGTCTTTTTGCAATTTATCTCCAACTGGATTTTAAAAAACGATATGTTCAAGGTAGCCTATAAAATTACGCTTGGCAGCGAAAGCTATACCCAAGCTAAAATAAATCCCCTTATCAGTTTTGACATGCAAACAGCTTTTCCCATCCCGGTTAATGTTTGTCGTTTTTCATTACAACCATTAGAAGGATTAGCGCTTAATATTGGCGATGCGGTCACGGTTGAATTGGGCTATGATGACACGTTATCCAAAGTTTTTACCGGTAAGATTGCTAACGTAGTTGTTAGTATTCATAATGTTCGCGTAGAAGCTCTTGGCGCGTTGCATTTGGCAACTGCCGCGCGATACAACATGTTGTTTGAAAAACAAGCCGCCGGCGATATTGTCAGCGCGGTATTGGGCAAGCTGTCAATCAATACTGATACTGTGGAGAGCGGCATAACTTTGGCGGCTTATGCCATGAGCGAACAAACCTTTGCCTATGATCATCTGGCAAGGTTAGCTCACCGCTGCGGTTTTGATTTGTACGCTAATGCGGAGGACAAAGTCTGTTTTCAAAAATACGCGGCGTCTAAAACGCATACCTTTGAATACGGTGCGCACATCCTCAAATTTGAGCGAGACACGCTGTCGCCGGCAGTGGATGGATTAGAAATTTATGGCGAAAGCCCGGTCGGGCAGGGGCAAGGTGATGATGCAAGTCAGTGGTTTACCAAGAAAGATGTAAAAGGGACAGCGGGTAAAACTTCCGGGGCAATCATGCGCGTTATTGATCCGGCGATCCGAACCAAAGATTTAGCCGGAACAGTTGCCACTAATTTATTTAAACCATATCAGGTCAAAGCAATGGGACATGTCTGTGTGTTAGGCGCACCCGACGTGCAGCTGGGTCATGCCGTCAAGATCGACAAACTGCCGACTGCTGACTGGAATGGCACATTTCGTGTGGTTGGCGTTCGGCATCGTTTGAGCAAGCCACGCGGTTTTTTAACGGATATTGACTGGGAAGAGCCTGGGAAATAAGAATTACAAATTAAAAGTTGGGGAATATGGATTCGATTGTCAGTATCATGAAAAAAGTGGCTGAGCATGAAGCGCAGCGTATTTTCACAACCGAGTTGGGCCTTGTCACGGCGGTTTTTCCGCATAAAGATGACGGGGATACGGAAAATTACCAATGTTCGGTGAAGCTCAAAAATCGTAAACAGCCTGATGGGACGGATTTTGAGCTGCGTAAAGTGCCGATTGCCACGCCGTACATCGGCCTGGTTTGTATTCCTAATGTGGACGATCTGGTGCTGATTAATTTTATTAGTGGCGATATTAACTCGCCGGTTATCACTGGCAGGCTCTATAATGAAACGGACCGGCCGCCGGTCAATCTGGAAAAAGAGTTTTTGCTCAAGCATTCGCTCAAAGAAGGCGGCTCAATCAAGGTAGACGCAGAGGGTAAAATCCTCATTACCAGCAAGGATGAAAAGAATGTTTTCACCTTACAGGACGAGAAAATTGCTATAGAAAATGAAAAATTCAGCTTAATTATTGACATTTCCGGCGAGAAGATTACTATTCTGTCGGATAAGGATATGGCGTTGACTGCGAAGAGCGGTAAATTAGAAATAGAAGCTAATGAAATTACGATCAAATCCAAAAAAGCGCTGACAATTGATTCCGGCGATGCCTTAAATATTAAATCCGCCGCGGATACTAAAGTAGAAGCCGGCGGAGCGCTCAATATCAAATCGTCCGCTGACGCCAAAGTGGAGGCCGGCGGCGCAATGAAGCTCAAAGGAACGTCGATTGACTTGAATTAGCGTATGGATATGAACATGGATAGACAGGATGAGCAGGATGGAAAGGCAATTACAAAAGCATTTAGGAACGTCAATTTAATAACTTTGGGTAAGTTTACCCTAAGGGTTTTGTTCTTCAACCCTTAGGGTGTGTTCCGAGAGGCCCAGACCTTAAGGGTTAAAAAGCAAAACCCTTAGGGTCACACAACCCGGCGCATTTACTCCAAAACCCAAACTTATTTTATCGACGTTCCTTA
>CAYOLL010000256.1:0-6999 GCA_964404765.1 uncultured Gemmatimonadota bacterium
CCAGGTCGAATGCACCTCGCGAGTTGCAGCAAGCCCGGCATCTGGCCCATCGCCTGTATGAATCGGCCGATTTCTTCGTCCGACTGCCCCTGTTCAGCGGCGAAATGCTGGATTGTCAACTGACCCAAAAAACCGGGGCCGATGTCATCAGTATTGAACAAATTCTGTGGGAAACGTTGAGCGACGTATTTTTTAGCTATCGCCGCTATCCCAATCCGGCCCAAACCCTGTTGTACTTGTGCGACAATAACACCGACGAGCGCGATCGCCGTTTGAAACTGCTTTATCAATGGCTTATTCAGCCGCGACCCTGGCAAGAAACCGAAGTCTTCGACATGTTCCGCGAGCAGTTCCGATTGGATTTGCGCGTGGAGCTCGACCCGGTTTTTGCCGTCTGGGGCGCGCCGCGTTATCAGGAAGCGCACATCGCGTTGTTAATCGTCTTTCGCAATCTGGTTTCCAACGCTCTCAAATACACGGGCACGCCGAAGGATGGCGATCTGCGCCGCATCACCATTTGCCTGCGACCCGAAGTCGAACCGGCCGACTTCAGCTTAGCACGAAAAGCGCGGCCTGACCAGCGTGGCCGATCTCGTCGTCCGGCTCAACCAAAAGCACGACAGCTACACCGTCGTTGCCCGGCATCACAACAACGTGGAGGCATATTACAATTCCCTGGGCGACGCAGAGTTGCTTAGACCGACCGAAGGCGTGCAGACCTTTACCCTGACGATTCCGAAGCGTAAACGATAAGGGCGGATGGTTTACTGCCGTAAAAAACCTTGACTTTGCCCCGCCAAATGCCGAAATTAGACCTCTTTAAAAGTAACCTTGCGAAGGTTCACGCCCGGAATTTCAGAGAACCTTGAAAATATTGACTTCTACTGCAAGTATAACCTTCGCAAGGTTATTATTACTACATCCAACTCAATTTGTTAAAAAGGAGCGCCGGATGGATATGACGCCGATTACGATTCACATTTCTCAAAATAAGCTGAAACTCCTTAATCGGGAAATAAAGAAGCAAGGTCTGAAAGATATCGCTGCTTACATTGAATTGCTCATTGCCCGGGAAACAAAAACCCGGCCAAAGGCCGTTCGTAAAAAAGAAACAAAACCCGTTGCGACCTTGTCAGTGCGAAGGCCGGGTTTACATGCCGGTGTTATGCGAATGAGCGCCGATTTCGATCAGCCTTTGCCGGACACATTTTGGTTGGGTGAGGCATGAAGTTATTGCTGGACACGCATACGTTTATTTGGTGGGACAGCGAACCGGCCAAGTTGCCGCCACAAGTTCTACACCTTTTGCAGAATCCGCAGCATCAGTTTTTGCTGAGCGTAGCCTGTGTTTGGGAAATGCAGATCAAATCGCAATTAGGCAAGCTCAAACTGGACGCGCCACTGACGGATATTGTGACGGGACAGCAACAAACAAACAGGCTGGAGATATTGCCCGTAACGCTGGCGCATGTTCTGGCTCTGGATCAACTACCGTTACACCATAAGGATCCTTTTGACCGGCTGATGATAGCCCAGGCCCTGGTGGAAAACGCAAAGCTGGTCAGTGGTGATTCAGTGTTCAAAAACTATCCGGTAGATGTGATATGGTAGCTGGACCAGACCCAATCTGAAGGGTCATGTCCTGGTCTTTGTGGGCAACAAGTGCCGGGTGTGTGAGGTGGTCACTGTTGAAACGAATGCAGATAACTGAAATCAAAATGAGGCTGATATGAACGAGGACGATAAAACCAAAGAGCCCGGCGAAGACGAACTGGCTAAGCTGATTCACGAGGGGGGCGAAGCGGCCCGGGCCATTCACCGGAAAATTTTGGCCGAGCATGAGCAAAAGGTTCGGGAAGCTATTTTGAAGGGAAAGCGATGAAACCGCGCTTGATTATTGTGGCCGGGACCTGTCCTGAGCGTTGTCGAAGGGCCAAACGGTTCCGGCAAGACAACCGTGACCGAAAAGCTGCTGCGGCATGAATGGATGCAGGGTTGTCTTTATATTAACCCGGATTTGATTGCCCAACAGGAGTTTGGCGATTGGAATTCGCCTGAAGCCGTTATGCAGGCTGCTAATCGGGCCAAAGAGATGCGTGAAAACGGTCTGGTGACCCTAACCGACATGGCTTTTGAAACGGTTTTTTCGACGCCGGATAAAACCGACTTTGTCCGGCGAGCCAAGCAGGCCGGTTTTTTTGTGCGCTTATTTTCGACGTGTGTGGTTGAACAGCATCAAGCGATCCTTTTGAATGCAAACCGGAGGTCGCGATTGTTCAGCCACTCAGCCACTTCATAGTTGGCGCTCACGGCAGACAGCGCGGCCAGGGCGGACGAACCGATTTGTGACCAACTCATGCCCTGGTGTTTTTGGCGATTGGAGACCAGGACATCGTTTTCTTTTTCGACCCGGTTACTGGAGTTGCGCAGTCCCACTTGCTTGCGCAGGGCATAGCAAGGGATGTGATCGCGGTTGCGCTCCCAGTAGCCGACCAAATCGGCGAGTTTTTCTGGGTCTTTGATCTGGCTCGGCGCGATGTTTTTGAGCACGGCGGCGGCGCGATCAATCAGGCCGAGCCACAGCCAGGGTTTGATCGCCTCAAGGGTTTCGTTGCGAATGTTCCGCCCCTTGAGGGCCGAGCTAAGCAGAGTGGAACATTTGTCTTCCAAATGCTTCCAGTCTAAGATTAAGCCCATCTTTGCCCAACCGCTGAATTGGGCAAAGATGTCGTTTTTCAAACAGCGCCCACGTCATCGGCCGAGATGTTGACCGTATGCGCCGGGTTTTCGTAGGGCACCGGGTTTTGCCGGATTTCGGCCTCAATTTCCGGCGTGATTCGGGCTGCCATATCCGGCTGTTGTTTCAAGGCGGCCAACGCCGGCGCAACCGTTTCCGGCGGCAGACAGGCCGTGATGCCGGACGGTTCACCGGGGTGAAGCGGTTGAGCCGCCGGCGAAAAGCCGGCCTGCTCCAGCGCCGTGCTTGCTTTCCGCTTCAATGCGGCTTGCACAACTCGGCCTTCGGCCTCAACTGTGTCTTGCAGGGTGCGGGGCGAGGCCGATTTGGGCTGATGTCGCCACAAGTCCAGTTGTTGACAGGTCTTGCGCAGCGACAAGTCAACCACGCCGTGAAACAGCGCCCGCTCCTTGTAGCCCCGCGTTTCATACCACTCCTTCGGCCCCAGGGGTGGAAACAAATCGCGGGCCGTATCATAAACCACCCGGCTGCCCGCCATGACCCGATGGGTGGTGAAGGTGAAACGCCCGGCCGCGCCGTCTACCCGATACGGCGTTTCAGCCGGCACAACGGTCTGTCCGGGCGCAACTTGAGCCTGGGCAGTCTCTAAAGATCGCTGGGCGGCGTGACTGGCCAAACCCGCCCGCATGGCCTGGTAACCGACGGTAGACACCGCCGCGTCCCAGGCGTCAATCGAACCCACCGCACTCTCCGGCAAGATCACGGTCATCGTACCATCGTCGGCCATGATCGGTTGGTGGGTGACGGGTTCTGTTGTGGCCGTCAACGTGACCCGCACTTCAATTTTAAATTGCTCATGGTTTATTCTCCAGATGGGCAATGAATTAGAAGAGGGTTATTTCAAAATGCTTTAAATAAATACGTTAGTTGACAAAATACAAATAAATTATCCTGCGTGTTCAACCACACAGGTCGAATATATTTCATCCGATGAGTTTCTTTACGCCAAAGGTCAAGCTTGAAATTGGGACTTTTGATTTACATGAAGTTGACAAGGTGAAGGTGTTTTATAGAAAACCGGACGAACTTTTTTATAAAGAGTTGATTTGTAAGGCAAAAAAGAATAACAAGTACACTGTTACACTTGACGAGACTTTTCCGGTTGAATTCTACATCGAGGCGCACGATTTTTCGGCTTTAGAGCCAACTCGTATAGGCAGCCCGTTCAATCCCCTCATAGCAACGGAATCGTTTCAACGACAATTTTAGTTGTGCGAGGCGAACATGCCCGATTACGAACCCATCGCCGTCCTGATCGTGGACGAGGAAAACTGCCGGGAATGGTAGAGCAGAAGGCTCAAAGTGCCCTGGAGCGGCTGACCCGTCAGGCGTTTATGCGGTCTTTAGCGATTTTGATGTACTGTTCCGTGCTGAGTTCTTTTTCTTTATCGGACACGTCAACCAGAATACAAAAGTGAATTTCGGATGAGGTCAGGCAGTAGAAGATTCTAAATCCGTGGCTCTTGCCGCGTTGGTTGGCGGGATTGGCGACTCGGCGTTTGAGAATGGCCAACTCGTCTTCGCGGCGTAACAGAATCGCATCCTGGAACGGCGCGTTGACAATGCTCTGAATCAACGTATTCTGAAATGAATCTTTGAGTTTGTGCTTTTTGATGATGCGTTTGAGTTCATTGTGAAACGCGGTTGAAATGATCGTCTGCATAGGCTTTGATTTCTGAAAGATGGGGAGCGATGCCAGCATGATCCGGGTAAAGCAAATCCGTCAAGCCTTCGATATACCAGTGCAGTTCATCTTGAAAAACACGAATATCTTGAACAATTTTCCGTTCAAAATAAACCAGTTGATTGATCCGGGCCGGAGACAAAACCTCCAGCATCCGTTCGGTTTTCTCAAAAACAGCGATGCAATTGGTCAAGTGGCTTTTCTTGGTGGCGGCATCGTATAAATCCGGATTGATAAACAAACGATCCAATTGCCGGCTAAGCACTTTGAAACTATATTTTTGCGACAGCCACAACAGGAACGGCACCACCCAGCGTGACATTAACAACGACCAACGGTCTTTGACGCCTTGCAACGGTTCAAACGCCGGTTGAATAATATAGTCTAAAGCGATTGTGATGGACATGGCTTGACACTTTCGGATACAAGTGTGTTATGGTTTAAGATCAACATGCAACTGTTATATAAGATAGCAGCAACGCAGAAAAAGTCAAATGCAAATTCTACGCCGGTAACATTCCGTAACACCCGGCAAATTTTCCCCTTTCCTTTGCCCGCCTTTTTGTATAATTTCTGTGGCGTACGTTCAATAATTCAGCGCAACCTTGCGAAGGCTCACGCGGTAATGTCTTGAAAACCTTGAAAGTTCGAATCTCCGCCGCACATATAACCTTTGCAAGGTCAGACACATACGGCTGTCAACCCGGAGGCGAACATGCCCGATTACGAACCCATCACCGTCCTGATTGTGGACGAGGAAAATTGCCAGGATATTGCCGATCAACTGCGCGTGGCCGGGGCGGTCACCTGCTTTGAGGCGCGCTCGGCCGTGCACGCCTTTAGCCTGGCCCAAAAGCACGGCCGCTTTGACGTGGTCGTCATGGACATGAAACTGCCCCTGTCCAACACCGACCCGGCCTACGGCGAATCGGACGAGCTGCGCAATCAGTTCAAGGAATTTTCCGGCATCTACAACGAAGGAAGTTTGTACGATCCCAACGGCTATCCCATCGGCGGCTGGTGGTGCGCCGCCTTTTTGCTGGAAAAGCTGAACGCGGTTGACCGGGAAAACATTATCTACGCTACCAGTCACACCAAGCGCGAGCATTTTGAGCCCTTCAAAAAGACGGACAAGCTGGGTCTGTTCATCCGCCAGCGCGAAACCATTCTGGAAGACAGCAAGACCTTTATCGAACGCCTGGCCAATCGCCGCTTTCTGGACTGGATCCAGGACATGGTGGAGAGCGAGGCCCTGGACCGCGAGTTTATCCGCCGCTTTGAGGATGCCCTGCGCCAGCGCAATTGGGACATGCTGACCAACTTGTTCAATCTCAAGCGCTACTTTCCCTATTCCAACGCCCACAATACCTTTGCCGATGTGGAGACCATCGCCGATCATATCCGGCAATTGCTGGCCATTCCGGACAGCATTTCGGCCACGTTGTTGCCGCGGTTGCTGCCAGTTTATGGACATCAGGGGCAGCGCGAAAAAGCCTGGGAAGCGGCCTCGGCCATGCTGATAGATATTATGGACGAAAACGTGATCCTGCACAGCGATGACGAGCCGGACGAGCGCGACGAATACATTGACCGCGTGCGCGAGGAGACGCCGGATCGCTTGCAGCAAAAAAACCTGCTGACCTTTGTGGCCGCGCGCCTAGGCGGCCGCGAAGCCGCGCTGAAAGAATGCGTGGAGCGGCTGATCCTGATCGCCCTCTTTGCCGACCGCGGCGACATCACCAAACTGGGCCGCCTGTCTCTCGACGACAAGGCCGTGTATGACCTGGACATCAAGCTGGGCTTTGCCAAATTTGACAAGCTGGATACGAAGACGGAAAAGATGATCTATAGCGTCGGTCATTTCCGCAAGGTCATGTCCACCCTGTGCCTGACCGCGGACGGCCAGCGCACGCCGTTGGTGGAGGCGCACTTTCTGCCCGAAGAAAAAGAATGGCTGCTGAATGTTTACAAGAAACAGTGGATTCGGAAGAAAGATGTTAAGAAGGATGATCAAAAGCTGTTTCAGATGTGACTGGGTTTGGGCGGGAAGGGAAATCGCAAGTGACTAAAGTTTAGAGTGTCTAAAGTGACTAAAGTTTGAGGTAAGCCGTTTTATCTTGTTTTGCATAAGCAAGATGGAGCGGCTTTTGTTTTTTTGGTAGAACGGGCATCATGCCTGTTGACAGACCGTATTTGCAGTTCGGTTACGGCGGAAAAACATTCCGCTCTACATTTTCACCCGGTAATACTCAGTCCCATTCATCAAGCCCCTGCTCTACCCGCTTGCCGATAAGTTTGTATCTTTCCCTCGTAAGCCTTAAAAAAATCTTCAATCTGCGGCCGGTTATCAAGCAACAAGCGTCGCGCCGGAATTTCCCGGTTCAGATTCCAATTGAAGATTGAAAATTTTATCAGCCTTGAACGCTGCGATAATGCGAAAGGGGGATTCACCATGCTTATCACATTCTTGAGAGTCTGCGGCGTGGAAACGGATCAAATCCGCAAATTCAGACCTCCTGATCCGCGTGAATCTGGAGTGAGACCATTTTTGAATATC
>CAYOLL010000257.1:0-6970 GCA_964404765.1 uncultured Gemmatimonadota bacterium
AGGCGACAAATCCGGCATGTTGTCATTCTGTAAGAATCTTCTTAAAATTTAGCTGTGCGTTATCTGCGGGAAGATTCCTTCGGAATGACACCGTGCTTCAATGCTAAATTTGTTACTTGGAAAGGGAGTAGCAGACGTTATGCAGAGGATTCGGTGAACTCAATTTGTCCGCTATTTACGGGTTTCGTCAATAACTTCCACGCCTTTGGGGATTAAAAACGCGAACTGATCGGTCTTGAGCGGAGGATTGATTTTAACTTTCTTTAAAGTGTACGTCGTATAATCGTCATTAGCATTGAATATCTGAAACTGCCGCACCTGACAATCATTTTTGTCGGCCCAAACTTCCATTTTGCGAATAACCGACGCATCATTTTTTTCTTTGACTTTTAAAATAAGATGCCAGCACGTCTTACCGTCAACTTTAACTTCATCTTTCAATTCCGCCAAATAATCATCATTCACATGCGATAAAAAGTAAAGCGGGTTTAAGGTTGGATCAATAACCTCGGCGCTGCGAATAATGACTTGTTTCATTTCCTGGTCGTAAATCCATACTTTTTGCCCATCAGAGATCACTTTTTGCTTTTCCGGCGCTTCATATTCCATATAAAACTGCTCCGGCGCATGCAAAATAAACGTGCCCTCCGATTTTTGGACCTCATCTGTCAGGGCAATAGATAGCGCTTGCTGGAAATCAGCCGATAGCGTTATGACATTTTTATAGGTATCCTGCACTTTAAGCAGAATTTCGTCAGCCGTAGATTGGGCATGGCTATACTGCGCCCCAGTCCAAAAAGCGATAAAAATAACAAGGCTTGAGAATCTTACCGGTGAAAGCATCGCAACATCTCCTTACATCAACGGCAACCCGGTCAACAATCGTCCAAAAAAGCTTACAAACGGGTTAACTATATGCCCGAATACATTCAACTGTGTCACTCGGCCTAATATGATGAGCGCAAATAAAATAGCCGGGCCTATTTGTTCAAATTGAACCTGCCGATCCACGGGCATTTTGCTAAAGTGCATCAATATTTTGGAACCATCCAGCGGCGGGATGGGGATCATATTAAAAATAGCCAGTGACAAGTTAATCATCACACTATAAACGACAATTCGATACAATGCCTCCGGCACCGCAACCGGCATCATAATTAGCAGTCGTAACAGCAGTCCAAAACCTATTGCCGAAATGATATTAGAAAGGGGCCCGGCAACGGCGGTTAACGCCATGCCGCTACTGGGGTTCCGGAAATTTCTCGGGTTAACCGGCACCGGTTTGGCCCAACCAAAATGGACAAGAAACATCATTACCGTGCCCAGAAAATCAAGATGGGCCAGTGGATTCAGGGTTAGGCGGCCTTCATCTTTAGCAGTGTTGTCGCCTAATTTATAGGCTGTCCAGGCGTGGGCAAACTCATGAAAACAGAGGGCAAAAAGAATGGCCGGAACAATAAGAACAATTTCAACAATCGCGTCAATATTCACTATTTTTTAGCCCTCCTGAGTTTCTTAAATAAATTAGGCTTTCCGCTTGCGATAAGCTTCCACGATATTTGTCACCGTGGTTTCGTCATAGGAATTGAGTGTTGCTTTATACATCGGAGCCTCAATTTTATTAGTACGGATCAGCAGCAAGTCGCAGGACGGCCCGTATTTGGATTCATCCCATTCCGGCAGCGTTATCACCGCGTCGAGGACTCGGTCTTTTAGCAGTTCTTTGTTGAACTGTTTCTCGTTGAACTCATGTTTACCCAATAAGATGACCAGCCGGCCATTCGGTTTAAGCGTACGAATAAATTCTTTCAAAAACTTTTTGCTAGCGCCACTTTCGATTGGCGGATGGCCAATAGCCACATCATAAATGTGCGAGCCCAAACCGTCAATGGCGATTTTTTTTGACAAACTATCGGCGACCAAAACATTTACATCTTCCAAATGATGCAGTTTCAAATTAAGACGCGCAGCTTTGAAGGTTTCCTGGTCAATATCTAAGCCTAGCAAGTTTTGATTAAGAATATATTTAAGCAGTCGTTCACGGCCCTCCTCTTTGCGGACCGAGGCTTCGCCCAAAACTTCATTGGCATAGTTGGCAACTTCGCCGGTTGGCAGCGTAATTTTGGTGGCTTTTTCCATTTCTTCGACCGTAGCCTGACTTAATTGCTCACGCAATAATTGTCCGATACGAATTAAAAAGCCGGCGGAACCCATACACATGTCAATTGCTTTTTCAGTCACCTTGGGCTCAATTAAGCGAACCATCAGATCAATCACCGGACGCGGAGTTAAAAAACGGCTATATTGCGGACGAGCAAAATTAGCCTCCAAAAAATTGTCGAAATTTTTGGCCACATTGCCCGATTGCCAGATGGATTGAATCCGGATTTCAGTCAACTGACGGGCTAAGTCGCTCATCAAATCTTCAGTGGCAAAGAGCTTGTTTGCAATTTCGGCAATATCTTTTTTGGTGGCGCTGTCAATCGAAGCTTGTTCTTGGACGATCTCCACTTCTTTTTGCTCTTCGTCTTTAGAATATTCACCGGCTAAGATATCCATAGCCCGCTTGATGGGCAAAACTTTCATCAAATCGTCAAAAGCTTCCAGCTCTAAATGGCCAGAAATGCAATGGCTAAAAAAGCCGTCGGCATCGGAAAAGTCAAAAAAGTCATAGCGTAACAAAAACTCGCGCATCAACTCGTTAACCGCCATATAATCAACCAATTCGGTGCTCAAAGGCGCGTTTGTCAGCCGCTCAAAGCCGGTAGCGATCGACTTGTTGATCACTGCAAAAAGCTGTGGCTGCAGACAAAACAACACCGGCGAGAGCGTCGCCGATTGCAGCCCACGAATGCCGTAGGAAATAAAGTCTTCCAGGGCGCCATCCAGTTCATCCGGATCGTCCTCTTCTAAAAAGGCGGACAGAAGCTCAATAAAGCGGTTGGCATTCTCGACTGACTCAAAAATACCCCATTTCTCGGTATGAATCAGCACTAAATTCCAGCAGCCGCTGTCGGGATCATTTTTACGCCAATTCAGTGACTCAAATAAGTCGCTGACGATGGTAAAAAAAGCTTTCAGATCATCGGAATTGCCTAGCTTCTTCGCAGTAATAATCTTGGCTTTTTCGCGTGCCGTTTTTTGGGTGCGCTCATGAAACGCGAAATACGCCTCACGACCTTCCCAATCTTTGAAAGACAAGACTAACTTCTCAACCCGCTCGGCATCTTTTGGACTCATAATCCATTCCCCCATCCGCGGCCGAGTTCGTTTTTCCAGAAACTCAATTTTATCGGGATCGGGTCCTTTGCCAATTAGCTTTTCATCCAGATACCACCGATCTGTGCCTTTTTTGCGGGCAAAGCATTGAAAATAACTTAAGATGCCGTAAATTGTGCGGGCCTGAAAATGACGGACGGCACAAACTTCCCACAACAACCGCTTGGGATCCGTTCCGTGCTTATGATGCTTCATAACTTCTAATACCAACTCCGTGACACGCATTGTTCCGGCTTTATATTGCTTCCAAACCTCTTTCAAATTCTGCACGCGCTCCGATGTCAGTTGATGATAATTGTCGGCGTCGCGTTTATAAAGCAGCCGGTATTCACTTGTAGTCGGATTACCAGAGATGAAAAATCGGGCGGCAAATGGGTTTTCAATGGATTTATACCATTCTTTCAAGCCAAATAAAAAGTTAAGCCGATTATTCAAAAATACTTCATGTCGTTTATTGAGCTCGTCATGAAAGCTGAACCGCAAATAGGTTGGCTTATCGGGGAAAAATGGGCGGTCACATGGCCGAACAAAAAGAATGCCATATTCGTATTCGAAAGCCGAAAGAATTCGCTCCATTTGCATGCTTTCCTGCAAAACTCCGGGACGCTCTTCTTTTTGAGCCTCAAATATCATTTCATCTTCGGCTAAACCACCATCAGCTAAAGTATCCTGATCACCAAACTCGGTCCAATTAATAGTCCGGATATGCTCGCTAATAGACGGGTGGGGCAATTCCCTGATCGCCGCCGGCAGTAAAGTTTCCAAAGTCCAATAATGCTCGTCCAAAGAAATTGGCTCAAACTTGACTTGCTTTTTTAGTGCGCGTATCAGCGAAAACTCCATTGTTTCGTAGTTTTCATGATCCGGGCGCATGGTAAAGACTTCATGCAAAATCTCTCCTATGGACCAAATCGGCTTTTCGTTATCGAACATGCGCTCAATCTCGTCAATACGCTCCAACTCAATTGTGACGGCTTCCACCTTTCGTCGTTGGCGCGGCTGCGTTCCTTCACTCTCTTGGGGACCGGCGACAGCCGGCGGAGCTACGACTTTACGCTTTTCCGTCAGAATCCAACGATCGTTTTGATCATGAAAAAAACGCTTATCACCGGCGGTTATCGGATCGAACAGCAGTTTTTCGGGCTCGACGCCAACCTGATTGGCTAAGATACGGAGCAGTTTCCGCTCTGTCACGGCCTCATCGGACGTTTTCAAGTATTCAAATGCCTGCTCGATAACATTTACTTTTTCCTTTAATGCCCACTTTTTGCCCTCGTAACAAACAAAACGCGCATCTTTTTCAAGATTTAAGACAATCTGATTCCGTTGATTTTTAGGCAGTTTAGCTGCAACTTTTTTGTTAAGTTGAAATAGAGTCAGCATTTTGGTAGATTCCCGTAAAATCTCAAAGGCGGCCTGATGTTCAGGAATTTCATCCATTACAATAGACCATAAGCCCTCGCTGTTTTTGATAAACAAGTCCGGATTACCTTCCAAAATAAGCTGAATAGCCATCTCGCTGACGCCGTGCTTTTCCTCTTTTTCCACATATTTGCGAATATTCGCCAAAGATTTGGGGATAAAATCTACTAAACACTTACTGATGGTCGCCTTTAAGCTATAAGAGGGCGAAGATTTGACGGCCATATTATATTTCCTTTCCTTAAAAAAATAAAGCCCGTAACAACGGGCTAATATAGAAATTATTCGTGTGGTATTGAGATTGAAGCTTTGTAATATAGATAGCCCGCTATAGATTGTCAATAAAAAACTAAAGTTGGCCTGTTCGCGCTTAACATGTTAGAAAATAAGATGTTAGTTTATTTTAAATAGACGGATAAATCAATTTGCTTTTCGACCAATGCTTTTTTGACCAGCGCCATAACTTCATGGCGCATCACTTCTACCCGTTTGGTGGATATTTTGCCCGAGTCATCTTTTAGTTTTTGCAGATTTTTAAGCTGAGCCGGGTCTAACGCCGCCTGAAATTTAGCCGCTAATTCCACTGAAGCGCCTTCCAAAGCAATACCCAAATGTTCCAGCGAAATTTTCTGCGTAATCTCCCGCAGCAAGTTATCTTCCAAATTCACCAGCGATTCAAATGTAAACAAATGTTTGCCCAATTCTAAAGCGCGATCATGGTTGATAAGCTTGACCTGATTAAGCGTCTCTTTCGCCAAGGCTTCCGGCGCCCAGGAAATGATGCGGGCCAGACCTTGCACACCGCCGCCGGGTACAAACTCCGAATCCAGATAGACTTGCACCTTTTTTTGCAGACTCCGCCGAACATCGGCGATAACTTCTTTAGACACACCCTGAAAGCTCAACATCCCCGGCACAACCTGATTCCGCACGTCACCCGGCAAACCGGTAAATATCTCGCCGGCGTCCTGTGGCGAAAGATAGGTTAGGATGAGGGCAATCACTCGTGGGGGTTCATCTTGAATAATTGCGATTTGCTTGGCCCGATCAATTTGGCTAAGAAAGTCAAATGGGTTGGCTTTGGCAACGACTGTCTGATTCGGATCATTTGTCACACTGGCAGGCTTTGTGATAACGGTTTTAGCAGAAACTGCGGGCATTATTCGATTATTTAAGATTTTTTGCTGCCGGATTATAAATACAACGGCTCCCAGCAATAGCAACAGCGCTATGCCAAAAAACGCATCTGACGGCTTAATCGCCGGCCTTGTCGTCGCATTATTTGCATTTGCTCCGCTGCTATCCATTGCCCCTGCCTGATTTCGGGCGGTTATGGAAAAGTCGACTCCATTAACCAGCAGCTCATCACCCCGCGACAGCTTAAACGGCACAAGCTGAGGAATGTATTGTTTAATGGTCGGTATCGTGCGCGAATTCTGAGCCAGTTTGTCATCTAACAAAATTGTAATTTTCAAGCGGTAAATATCAATGGGTGAGTGGGCGGCTTGATTGAGAACCCCTTTTAAACTTTCATCCTTCATCAACTCCTTATTTTCTAAGCTAAGTTTCAAAAGGGACTTAATATGTGGAAACTCAAAGCCGGGCAGTGCTTTCTCAATGGTTTCGGCCGACTCAGCTTGTATGTCCGGCGGTTCCTCACCGTTGCGTGAAAAAACAGCCAGTTTAACATCGACTGAGACATGAAATTGGTCAGATTCCGTTATCTTTGAAATAAAGGCGCTAATGCGGTTTTCATAATCCTGCTGCAATAGCGTCTGCTCGGTAAATAATGCGCCGGCAAGCGGATGGGGCGGTTTTTGCTGTGCCTGAGTCATAGTACCCGCCAGTAGAATAGTTGTCAAAACTGTCAGTAGGAAAAAAATCTTTTTCATGCCACAATCCTTAGCGCTTTTTGATTTTAAAGAATTGCACGTTCTGCCGGATGTTCCAAATCTCTAAAACGTCAAACCTATTGTCCCGCAAGTAATTAATACCTATTTGGGGTTTACGTCAATATAAAATTACATCCAAACATTTGCACTATCCGCGAGAATCTTAACCGCAAAGTTCACAAAGTTTATCGCAGAGTTTCACAGCCTGAATTATTCACAAATCTTAACGCAAACGTCGCAATTGACGCTAAAGACGCAAGTTGCGAATTTATATCTTAAAAATGGATTATGAGGCAACCTAATCGTTTTAAATTCAGCTAATTTCAGACCACCTGATCCGCCGCCCGGGAATGTCCCGTGCAACAAAAGGATAGCCA
>CAYOLL010000258.1:0-6815 GCA_964404765.1 uncultured Gemmatimonadota bacterium
GGAGTGATGCCGAACTGACACCAAACACCTATTCAACCAACAGCGACTTTTCGCGCGGCGGCAAAAACATTGAAGTCAATACCGACTATCTCCATACATTTGCCGGCAAAGGGCATCAGGTAACGGCCCGAGTTTCTTATCAAACCCGTGACGCTGATAACGAAAGCCGCGACAAGACTTTCGATCAGGACGGCCAACTGAGCGGCGGCAGGAAGACAACGGAAAAAGGTCCGGCTACACAATGGCTTTTTCAAAGCGACTACACCCGGCCTTTCGGCGAAAAAAGCAAGCTTGAGACCGGCATTCTGCGTCAGCGTGATGATTCGGATGAGTCGCGCACTATGGCAGAGTATGATCCGGCGACGGGCGACTATCTGCCGCAACCGGAATTTGATCGGGACAAGGCCTATACGCAAGAGATTCAGGCGGTTTACGCTTTGTATTCCATCGAGCGGGAAAAAGTTGGCCTCATGGCCGGGCTGCGGGCCGAATATACTGATCGGGTTATAAAGGTTGTGGCGACCGACCAGACTTTTAAGATTGATCGCTGGGACTACTTTCCGTCGGTTCATGCCTCGCTGCAACTCGATGCAAAGCAGCAGGTGATGGGAAGCTACAGCCGGCGGATCGAGCGTCCGCGCGGTTGGTTTCTGGAGCCTTTTGATACATGGCTGGACGCCAACAATATCCGGCGCGGCAATCCGGCGCTTAAACCGGAGTATATCAATGCTTTTGAAATCAGCTATCAAACCGGTTTGGGCGCGTACTCGTTAGTCGGCGAAGGTTACTACCGCGTGACCGAGAACAAGATGCAGCAGGCGCAGTCCACCTATGCCGAAGGCGTGACGCTGACGACTTTTGAAAATGTCGGCAAAGATTATGCTCTTGGCGTTGAGTTGGGTCTGCGCGGCAAACCGCGGCCCTGGTTAGACATAAACTATACCGCGAATTTGTATGATTATCGGCTGAAAGGCGAAATCAACGGCCGGTCGCTGAATCGGGACAGTTTTAACTGGAGCGCCCGCTTGAATCATATTGTGAAAATCGGCCGCAAGAGCCAATTGCAGTTGAACGGCAATTATGAGGCCGCCAGCGTGACCGCCCAGGGCGAGCAGGAAGCCACGGCCACGCTGAGCCTGGCGCTGAAGCGGGAGTTCATTCCCAAAGTTTTTTCGGCTACGCTGCAAGTGCGCGATGTGTTTTCTACCGGCCGACGCGAATCTACTGCATCCGGGCCGAACTTCTATCGTTATGAATACCGCAAACCGGATGCGCCAATGATCATGTTGAATCTGAGCTATACGTTGAACAATTACAAGCCGGAACGGGAACGGACGCGGGAGCGCGAGGGCGGAGAAGATGAGTTTTAGTATCTATCTGACAAGTCAAATCTTTGAGTCTGAATGATTCACCACGAAACACGAAAGGTTTGTGAATTAAAGCGTTGCGTAGCTCGGACAAGCAAAATTCAAATTTTGGTACTACCTTGCGAAGGCTTAATTTGAAATCCGCATATTTTGTGCACTGAAGCCTTCGCAAGGTTAGATTTTCACAAACTTGTTCCATGAGCCAAATTTGATTTACCGACTACTGATGCCGTTTCCACAAGGCGTCATACATTTCCTCCTGTTGACGAACCATCAGATCAATATCGAATTCGGCCAACAGGTTATAGCCAGCTTGGCCCATTTGTTGCCGAAGCGGTTCGTTTTGCAGCAGCTCGATAATTTTTTCAGCCATTTGTTCGATTTGACCGGGCGGGAACAGGTAGCCGTTCACCCCGTTTTTAATGGCCTCCGGGCCGCCGTCCACTGCCGTGCCGACAACCGGCTTGCGGGCCGCCATGGCTTGCAAATAAACCCTTGGCAGTCCTTCCCATTTTGAGGTCAGCGCAACAACATCCATGGTTTTTAGTAACTCCGCGACATCATGCCGCCAGCCCGTCAAAATAATGCGTTTTTCCAAGCCGTATTCGCAAATTAGGTGTGTGATTTCGGGTCGCAATTCGCCATCGCCGATCATTAAAAAAAAGCTGTTGGGGACGACATGTGCAACTTTAGCCGCCAAATGCACAAAATCGAGGGGGCTTTTTTGCGGTTTAAAATTACCTATTTGACCGACAACCCGGGCATCATCCGGCAGACCCAGCTCTTGCCGCTTTGTCGGCACATCTACCGGCGCATCGGCAAATTCGGCAATTTTTATTCCGCTGCGAATCACGCGGTATAATTCGGGTTTGCCGATATTTTCTTTTAATCCTTTTTGGATATTATCATACGCCACGCCAACCAATTGTTGCGAAATAAAGGCGCACAATCGTTCCAGCCAGATATAAATTTTGCGGACCGGCCAGGCTTGATAGTCATGAAAGCCAAAGCCATGAATGGTGTGGATAATGACCGGCACACCGGCCAGCCACGCGGCCACCCGCCCCAAAATACCGGCTTTGGAACTATGGGTGTGGACGATGTCTATTTTTTCCCGACGATAAAATCGCCAAAGCTGCCACAGCGCCAGCAAGTCCCACCAGGGGCGAACTTCCCGCCGTAACGCTTTGAGCAACACCTTTCTAACATGAGCAATTTGCGCGGCTTGTTGTAATAAAATGCCCTTATCATGACAGACGAGATAGACCTCGAAACGGCGTGGATCCAAATGCTCAACCGTATACAATGTGTTTTGCTGAGCCCCGCCCAATTCTAACATAGTGATGATATGGGCGACGCGGCGCCTGCCGGATGAAGGATTCATAGACACCTGAAATTTTAGGGTTTTGATTGGGTGTAGGAAGCCTTGCGAAGTTTGCGAAGGTTAAAATTATTGCGGCGTCAATATTATCAAAGTCTGCCGAATTCTCCAACGTGATGCTTCGCAAGCTTCGCAAGGTTATTTTGAAAACATAGAGCCGGCCTCCTTAAAACGGCAATGGAGGCCGGCTCTCATTTTTAACCGGTGAAGTAAAGTAAGTTTTGGAGCGTAAAATTACGTTTTCAAATTCTTCTTTTTGGCCGCTGGAAAAAGAATGTTGTTTAAAATCAAACGGTAGCCGGGTGAGTTGGGGTGCAAAGAAAGCCGGGTGACCGGGTCATTGACTCGATGTTGATAGTCTTCCGGGTCATGACCGCCATAAAAGGTAAAGGTGCCTTTTCCGTAGTTTCCGTGAATGTATTTGGCTTCGGATGAGCCTTCCACTTCGCCCAGGATAACCACAGATTTTTTTATATATTCTTTAAAAAATCCGGTTGTTTGGCCCATGAAGCCGTTGACAACCGGCACATGGCACTGGGTTAGCATCGCCGGTACCGGATCATACTTGGCCGAAAAATCGAATAGGGTGAAGTAGTCAGCTTCCGGCCCACGCATTTGAGACCGGGTTGATGTATCAATATTCGAAAATTCGTACACTAACGGGTCGCGTTCTAAGGTGAAATTTTCAAATGCTACGGTATTGTTGAAGTTCAATTTGCTTTGTGCCTGCGGATTTGCCGGATCACCGTCGTAGATACTTTCGCAGATGTCTGTACCCTCGGCCGCCAATGCAATATCAAAAGAATCCGTGCCGGAACACATGGAGAACATGAACCCGCCGCGTGACATATATTCCCGAATGCGGATGGCCACATCCAACAGCATTTGCGACACTTTGCGATAGCCCATGGTATTGGCTTCGTCCTGGCGCATTTTTACATCATCCTGATACCACTTTTGGGTATGGTAGGAAGCATAGAATTTGCCGAATTGTCCGGTAAAATCTTCATGATGCAAATGCAGCCAATCGTAATCATCGAGCTTCCCTTCCAAGATGTCACGATTCCAAATTTTGTCATACGGCACTTCGGCATAGTCCAGGGCCAGTGTTACGGCGTCGTCCCAAGGCAAGGAGTTTGGCGGCGTGTATACAGCGACACGCGGCGCCTTTTCTAAAAGGACCGTCTCCATGTTGCTTTCTTCGATAATTTGCTTGATCTTCGCAATGTCGCTTCCGCCGACTTTTTCGTATTTAACGCCGCGCAAGTTCAGCAGCCGCACAATGCTGTCAAGATCACCCAGCAAAAAGCTGCCGGAACGATAGTTCAACAGCCATTCGATCTGCACACCTTCTTTAAGCGCTGTAAAAACAACGCCGTAGGCTTTGAGATGGTCCGTTTGGGTTAAATCCATTGGAATCAAAATGTCTGCGTGGGCCGGTCGATTCGCCCAACACACTACGACCAAAATAAATGTAAGCCATGCTTTCTTCATCAAACCTCCAAAAACACGCGGCATCAGCCGTGGTTTATTTTCATAGTGATGTGCATTGTGTCCCGCAACGTTTGGAATGTTTGTAGCGAATCCGTCAGAGCCGCGCAAGCGATTCACCAATCGCCTATCGCAAAGTGAACCTTGTAGATAAGAATGGCTGCGGGAATAGAAAGGGCTGTCATTACAGTAATAACAGATTTAGATCCGCGATTGCCTTGAGCCACCCCTTTTCCCACGTTATGCCCGATAAATCCCCCAATGGCCCCAAAACCCACGCCCATCATTGTTGCGCTGCTTCTTCCATCCACCGATGCCCCGGTAGCAGCAAAACCGACAATTGTTCCAATTAATGCGGATGGGACAGAAAATGATAGCGCTCCTTTTAAAGGCCAGCTTCTATTACGTGAATGAAACAGATACGAAAGACCCATTGCGCCGCCAATTGTAGCTATAGTGTTAGCCATTACAGGTCCGTCATGACGTGCTAAAAATTCTGGCTTAATCGAAAAGCCTGCCGCTGATGCAGTCGAGACTCCTTCCGAGTTTTTTTGAAGATTGCATAAAGACTCTGCGGGGTCTGTAATCAAAATAGTCAAGAACATTGCAACCGCATAGGTTATCAACAGACGGCGTAAGCTGAGTTTACACATTAGTAACCTCCTCCTTAGAGGCGCTAACAAGCAATATCAAACGCGGTCGGTCTTTGTCGAGGCTTGTATTGCATTCAATATGATTTGAAATGTTTGCAGCGAATCCGCCAAGATCGCTTCGGTTTGCAGCTTTTTCAAGAAGGCCCGGTCATTCAGGGTCAGCAATGCGCTGACAATGCTTTTGGGCACGATCTGAAAACGCGCCTCAAGGGCATTGATAATCGCTTCCCGGCTTGCCTTAAGCTCACCCTTCTCGATTCCCTTCTCGATTCCTCTACGCTCAATGTTTGTGACGTACGGCACTTTTCGTTCCTCCTCGTAAGATTTGATATCGGCTTCAAACTGTTCTTCCAGCTCGGGTGATAATGTCATTACCCAGTCAATAAACCGGAACAGGTTTAAAACTTCCTGCTGTTGAAAGCCGGCTTCGTACAACGCCCGCACCAGTTTAATTTTCCAGTGCAGGCGATCCTGAGGCTTTTTGCGGGTTTCCAGTGTCTTTAAATGCGCCTGCACTACGATGGCAAAGGGGCTGCGGCTTCGTTCCAATTCATCCCAGCGTGTTTTGTAGTCCAACAGTTTGACCATCGGAAAGCGCAGGCTGACTTCGCAGCCTAACAGCGTATGCTCAAAACTTTCCGGGCGCCAGCGCGGGCGATCATCGCTCAAAACGGCCAGGCTGACCACTCGCTTTGGAAAGCGATCAAACAGGCGATAGTAGTAAACAAACATCCGTTGGTCAAAGGTCTTTTCGTACTGGCCTTGAATTTCGACATGGACATAAATCCGTGCATCTTCGCCGTCTTTGAGCCAGACTTTAACCAGCTTATCCAACAAACGCCGACCGGAACTCGTTGCCCGGACAACCTTTTGAAACTCTTTATCCATGAACTCAAAGCCGCGCGTCCAATCCACGGCCTCATACACTGGCGGGAAGAAAAAAGCCAAAAATTCCGGAAAATATTGCTCCAGAATCTCTTTCCACGGACTGTCCAAATCGGCGGTTGATTTTCGGCGCGGCATGAGCGTCCTGACTTATCGGTTCATTCGTTCCCTTTAAGACTAACCGTGACTAAATCAAAGCAACCGTGACTACCGTTCGGCGGGATGCTTTGTTCCCGTCTCACTGTGCCGAAAGATGGCCAGCACCGGCTCAATATCTGCAAAGGATTCGAATAAATAGTTGGGTTGATGTTGCTGTAATTGCGCCGCGCTGCGGGAACCGGTAGCTACCGCAATCGTTTTATAGCCATTGGCTTTCCCGCAAGTTATGTCTTTTTCGGTATCGCCAATGACATAAACATTTTCAGTGCTATAGTCGTACTTATAATGGGTGGCGGCGGATGCTGCCGCGGAAGCGGCAACGGCCTCCCGTTCAACAAGGTTATCGCTAAATCCGCCGACCGGGAAATACCCGTTCAAATCAAAATGTCCCAATTTCATCCGTGCGCCGGCTTCAAAATTGCCGGTTAAGAGGCCAAGATGGCAATGGTCAAAACACTTGAGCGCCGCTAATAGTTCAGGGATGCCGGGCATGATCCGTTTTTTAGCAGACAGGTCAAGCTCATCCTGTAAAAAAGTCAGATATAGCTGGGCAACCGTGTTATAATTCCGGTCATGTAATATAGCCGAGACTCCCAATGCGCTTAGAATTGTAAGCAAGATACCGGAGTCGGTTTGCCCGGAAAAATCCATCATGTCGATAGGCCGGCTATCGCCAAATGTTTTATCAAGGGCTTTTTTAAGCGCACGCCGTCCGGCGCCGCCGGCATTAATCAGCGTTCCGTCAATATCAAATAGCAACAAATTTTTCATTGTGAATCTTTCTGAATGTTTAGGGGTTTAAGCAGCCGTTACATTAATATGCGTGCGTAAAAAATACATAGTTTCCGCCGAACTGTCAATGGTTGCTGTATGGGAAAA
>CAYOLL010000259.1:0-6764 GCA_964404765.1 uncultured Gemmatimonadota bacterium
CCTACGGGGCAAAAAAAGCATAGATAACTTTCAAATTTAATTGGAAAGATGTCTAATGAAGAAAAGTATGCCGAGTTGTTGGCCTTAATCGCCTATCCCTGAAGAAATCGTACGCCATGCGTTGTTATTTACCCCTTCTGATTTTATTATTGCCTGTTGTGCTTTCAGCACAGCCTGCAGCGTTTCGTTTTGAACGGATCGGGTTGAACGACGGGCTGCCTCATGCCGCTGTGCTGGAGATTGCCCAGGATAGCCTCGGCTTTATGTGGTTCAGTACGCAGGACGGTTTGTGCAAATACGACGGCCACACGTTTGTGACCTATCGGACGATTCCCGGCGATACCATCAGCCTGAGTTACGGCGTGTCCTTTGCCATGTTGATGGATTCGCGCGGGCGGCTGTGGCTGGGCACATTGGAGGGCGGCTTAAACCGCTTTGATTTCGCCACGGAAAAATTCTATCGCTATAAAACAGCGGATTCGCTGTCCGGCGGATTTTGCGACCAGGTCATCAACAGTCTGTTTGAAGATTCGCGCGGGCACATCTGGGTCGGCACGGATCATTGCGTCAATGTGCTCGATCCTGAGACCGGGGCGATTCGAGAAATTCCCGTCCACACGGCCATTGAAGCCGTCTACGAGGACGCGCCGGGAAATTACTGGATCGGCAGCTATCGCGACGGCCTTTTCCGCATTGATGCGGCGACGCGGCAACTCCGGCGCTATCCCTGCTATGACGATGGCGATTACGGTACCTGTCTGCCCAATAAGAATATCAACGGCATGTTGGAAGACAGTTTTGGCGATTTTTGGCTGACCAGCAGCTTCAACGGCGCTTTCAAAATTGCGCCTGAAACCTATAACGACTCCATTCCCAAATTCACCCGTTACCTGCCCGACCCCGACAATCCCCATGCGCTCAGCAATAACCGGGCGACCGTCATCTTTGAAGATTCCAAAAAACAGTTGTGGATTGGCACACGGAACGGTTTGAACCTGTACGACCGGCAAAACGACCGCTTTATCCATATCTTTAACGACCCGAACAATCCGCACAGCCTCAGCGATAATGACGTGCGGGCCATCTATGAAGACCGGCAGGGCATTTTATGGATCGGCACCTTTAACGGCGGCGTCAACAAGCTGGAACTGTATCCGCAGCCATTCGTTGCCTACACCGAGGACACAACCGATTCGACCTCGCTGAGCGGCAAAAACGTGCTGTCCGTTTGGGAAAGCGGCGACGAAGTCTGGGCGGGCACCAAGGAAGGCGGTCTGAACCGGCTGGATCGGAAGACCGGCCTCTTCACCCATTATTTGACGGAATGGAAGGGCAAGTACGACGCCGCCCATTTCAACGTGCGCGGGCTTTTTCGGGCCAAAGACGGGCCGCTGTGGATTTGCACCAATTCCGGACTGTTGGAGTTTGACACCCGCACCGGCGTCTTTGACGATTTTGTGACGGAGCATTCCTTTTTTTCAAGCGTGGCCTACGAAACAAGCGCCGGCAAGCTGTTAATCGGTAACAGCACCCATCATCTGCAGTATTTCGACAAAGACCGGCGCGAGTTGCTGCCCGCCTTGCCCGCAGACAAAACAATCTATCGTACGACCGATATTTTGGAAGATAACAACAGCGTACTGTGGCTATCCTCGTTTGACACCGGTTTGTATCGGCTCAAGTCGGAAACTTCCGACATCACATTGTATAAGCCGCTGAGCCCCGACCCGAATGACCCGGCCAACGACACCTGTTTGAACAGCAAAAAAATTCATGATCTGGCGATGGATCGCGCCGGAAACATTTGGCTGGCCACGGAACAGGGCGGACTCAATTGCTTCAACCCGAAAACCGAAGAATTCCGCCATTATCGTAAAGCCGACGGCTTGTCGAGCGATATTGTCTATGGCGTGCTGGTTGACAATCGCGGCTTTATCTGGGCCGCCACCGGCATGGGCATTAACAAGCTCGATCCGCGCACGGGTCGGGTTGTTTGCTACGACGCGCAAGACGGTCTGCCGTCCGACTCCTTTACGGATGGCGGCGCGCACAAAGGGCAAAGCGGACGCCTATACTTCGGCAGCGTCAACGGTCTGGTCGCGTTTTTTCCGGACAGCATCAGCGAAAACCGCTACATTCCTCCGGTCGTCATCACCCGCTTTTTGCTGTCGAACAAACCCGTGCCGACCAACGATCCGCGCGGCCTGCTGACCCGCAATATCGGCTATACCGACGCCATCGTTCTGGATTATACCGACAACATGTTTGCCTTCGAGTTTGCAGCCTTAAACTATCGCCAGCAAAACAAAAACCGCTACGCCTATAAAATGGAAGGCGTCAACAGCGATTGGATCCATACCGACGCCAAAGACCGCAAAGCCACATTTACCGGATTGTCGCCCGGCGCGTATGTCTTTCGGGTCAAGGCCTCCAATGACGACGGCTATTGGAACGAGCAAGGCGCTTCGATCCGCGTCATCATCAATCCGCCCTGGTGGAAGACCTGGTGGGCCTACACCTTCTATGCGGTTGCCTTTTTGACCGCAGGGCCGTCATTTTATTTTTGGCGGGTCAATCGGCTCAAAAAGCGGCAAGAAGAATTGGAACGACAGGTGACCGAGCGAACCGCCGAAATCAGTCAGCAAAACGTGCAATTGGCCGGCCAAAAAGCCGAAATCGAGGCTCAGCACGACCGACTGATCGAGTTGGACGAATTTAAGCAGGGCTTGACCGGGATGATTGTGCATGATCTGAAAAATCCCCTCAACATCATCCTAAACGCCCTGAATTCACACTCCTTGACCTCGCAGATAAGCATACTGGAAAATACGGCCCGCCAAATGCTGACCATGGTCATGAACATCCTCGACGTGCAGAAGTTTGAAGACACCAAAATGATTCTGGAAAAGCAGGATCAGGGCTTGGTTGAAATTGTGGAAAATGCCATCCGGCAGGTGACGTTTCTCAGCCAGCGCAAGAATATCACCATCACCAATATGATTGGGCGGGAAATAACCGTCAAAGTGGACGCGGAAATGATCGAGCGGGTCATCGTCAATTTGCTGACCAACGGCATTAAATATACGCCGAATAATGGGGCTATAAACCTGACGGGTTTCCAAAACCCGTCAGGTTTGATCCAGGTCGAAGTCACCGACAGCGGCGAGGGCATTCCGGCGGACAAGTTGGGCACGGTGTTTGAGAAATTCGGCCAGGTCAAGGCCAAAAGCTCCGGCAACGTCCGCTCCACCGGCATTGGCCTGACTTTTTGCAAACTGGCGGTGGAAGCGCACGGCGGGGAAATCGGCGTCAAAAGCATTGTGGATCAGGGCACGACCTTCTATTTTTCTTTGCCCGCCGGACAAAAATCAACCCAACCCGACAATGCTGCCGGAAACCGGACACCGGCAAGGAAATCTGACCGCGATTGGGCTTTGTCCGCCGCCGACAAAGCCGCTTTGACTCCCGTGTATGCGGTCTTGCAAACGCTTGATGTTTACGAGACTTCGCGCATTGAAAAAATCCTGGCTCAACTGGAGCCGACGGACAGTGGAAGTATCCGCTTGTGGAAAAATGAAATGCAAAATACATTGTATTCCTTGAATGAAGAAAAATATGCCGAGTTGCTGGCTTTAATCGCTTAACCCTGAAGAAATTATACGCCATGCGTCGTTACCCGACCTTTCTGATTTTACTTTTATTTGCCATTACGCTTTCGGCCCAGCCCGCCACCTTGCGCTTTGAGCGGCTGGGCCTGGAAGACGGTTTGTCAAGTATGGGCGTAAACGCCATTCTGCAAGATCGTCAGGGCTATCTCTGGTTCGGGACGTGGGATGGTTTGAACAAATTTGACGGCTATACCTTTACGGTGTATCGTCACGAACCGGCTGACAGCAGCAGTTTGAGCAGCAATTGGGTGTCGGCAATTGTTGAGGACGCCAACGGCGGCTTGTGGATCGGCACAAACGACGGTTTAAATCAACTGGATCGTGTCACAGGCCGATTCCGCCGTTATCGGCATCAGCCGGACAATCTTCAAAGCCTATGCCACAACGATATCCATGGGATTGCGGCAGACGAAACCGGTTTTTTATGGATCGGCACGGACAGCGGATTAAACCGCTTGGATCCTCGCACCGGTCAATTCACTTGTTATCGGAACCGGCCCGACGATCCCCACAGTTTGAGCAATAACCACATCTGGGCCTTATGCCATGACGCCGCCGGGTTTTTGTGGCTCGGCACGGAAAACGGCGGATTGAATCGGTTTGATCCTCGCACCGGGCAATTTGAGCATTTTCAGAATCAACCGGACGACCCCCGCAGTCTGAGCCATAATAGCGTTTACGCGCTTGCCACGGATTCCGCCGGTCGATTGTGGGTCGGCACCGGGGGCGGGTTGAATTTATTAGATCGGCGCAACGGCAAATTCCAGCGTTATCTGCATCAGCCGGCCGATGCAGGCAGCTTGTCCGATAACAATGTGAGCAGCATCTATGTAGACGCCGTCGGCCGCCTCTGGATCGGCACCCGGAACGGTTTGAATTGCCTCACCCTGACTCCCGCGCTTGACGCGACCCAATCGGTCAGGAAATTCAGCCGCATACAAAACCGTCCGGAAGACACGCACAGCCTGAGTCACAACTCTGTTCGCTCCATTTATCAGGATCGATCCGGCCAGATTTGGTTCGGCACATACTTCGGCGGTGTCAGCCGGCTGGATCCGCAGACTGAACCTTTTCGGCATATTCGCCATAACCCAATAGATGAAAACAGCCTGAGCGGAAATAACGTCAATGCGCTGTTGGAAGACCGGTTTGGCAATCTCTGGATCGGCATTTGGGAAGGAGGCTTGAATCTGTGGGATCGGGGGGAACAGCGTTTTTTGCACTTTGAGCATTCGCCGGATGACCCGGCCTCGCTGTCCAGCAATCGCGTGCAGTGCCTCGCTGAAGACCATGCCGGCGCTTTGTGGATCGGGACCAATAACGGCGGCTTAAACCGGCTGGACCGCGCCACCGGCAAATTTACCCGCTTCCGACACGATCCTGACAATCCGAACTCCTTGAGCCACAACACCGTCCTCGCGCTTTTGGCCGACCGGCAGCACAAAATTTGGATCGGGACCTTCGGCGGCGGGCTGGACCGGTTTGATCCGACGAAGGGAACATTTGAGCACTTCAGGCATGTGGAGGGTGATTCCACTTCGCTTAGCCATGACTATATTTTCACGATATTTGAAGATTCCGCCGGGAATTTATGGATCGGCACCAATGGGGGCGGGCTGAATCTTTATGATCGTGTCACAAATCGTTTTACCCGTTTTACCCGCAACCCAAACCTGCCCGCCACGCTGAGCAGCAATCAGGTCACCTGCCTGCAGGAAGATGCGCACAATGTTTTATGGATCGGCTCATTTAGCGGTTTAATTCACTTTGATCCGGATTTGCGCGCCGTTACCGCTTATCGCGAGCAAGACGGCCTATCTAATGATGATATCACCGGCTTGTTACAGGACGCCCGGGGCCGACTCTGGATCAGCACATCCAAGGGTTTGTACCGCTTTGACCCGATCACCCGAACCTTTACCGCCTATGACGTGCAGGACGGGTTGCAAAGCAATCAATTTGCACGCGGCGCGGCCTGGCGAGGTCGAGACGGGTTTATGTACTTCGGCGGCATCAATGGCGTGACGATGTTTCACCCGGACAGCATCCACAGCAATACAATCATCCCGCCGGTCGCGCTGACCAAACTGCTTTATTTTAACCGCGAGCTTGAAACGGACACCCGTTATCCGGCCAAAGGCGGCTTTACCATCGCCAAACATTTCGGCAATGACAAAGAGATAGCTACTTTGCCCCGCAGTCTCGAAGCCCTGTCCGAACTCACGCTTAATTATACCGATTACATTTTTGGTTTTGAATTTTCCGCGCTCAACTATCGCCAATCCGGCAAGAATCAATTTGCCTACATGCTGGAAGGCTTTGACAAAGACTGGAACCGCACCGATTACAAATATCGCCGGGCCACCTATACCAACGTGCCGCACGGGACCTACACCTTCCGGGTTAAGGCGTCCAATGACGACGGCGTGTGGAATGAGGCCGGGATTTCAATCAAAGTTACGATTACGCCGCCGTGGTGGAAGACCTGGTGGGCCTACACGCTCTATGTTCTGTTTGTGCTGTTCAGCGGCTCATCGGCTTATTTCTGGCGAGTGAATCAACTGAAGCAACGGCAGCACGAGTTGGAAGATCAGGTCACCCAACGCACGGCGGAAATCGTGCGCCAAAAAGAGGAAATTGAAACGCAGCACGAACAATTGCAAGAATTGGATGGATTCAAACAAAGCATGACCGGGATGATCGTGCACGATCTGAAAAACCCGCTCAATATCATTCTCAACGTCTTGAACTCGCACTCCTTGCATTCACAGGTCAACATACTGGAAAATACGGCTCGCCAAATGCTGACCATGGTGATGAATATTCTGGACGTGCAGAAGTTTGAGGATACTAAAATGATTCTGGAAAAGCAGGATCAGGCGTTAGTTGAAATCGTGGAAAATGCCGTCCGGCAGGTGACGTTTCTCAGCCAGCGCAAGAATATCACCATCACCAATATGATTGGGCGGGAAATAACCGTCAAAGTGGATGCGGAAATGATCGAGCGGGTCATCGTCAATCTGCTGACCAACGGCATTAAATATACGCCGAATAACGGCCAAATAAACCTAACAGGTCTTGAAGACCTGTTAGGTT
>CAYOLL010000260.1:0-6699 GCA_964404765.1 uncultured Gemmatimonadota bacterium
ACAACCCGGCGCATTTATTCCAAAACCCAAACTTATTTTATCGACGTTCCTAAGGAACGGCATTTAAATAAGTTCCCGATTTGCCGTCATTGCGAGGAGCGTTTTTTTGCGACGAAGCAATCTCAATCTGCACGGGGATTGCTTCGCAAAAGCGGCTCGCAATGACGACTTCCTTCAATTCTAAAATCGGGAAGTTATTTAAACGGTATTCCTAAGTTAAGGAAAGCCGACCCAATTGTCATTCTGAAAGAATCCTTTTCGAATCATTCACAGTGCTATTTTGAAAAAGATGCTTTCAGCATGACTACCCTGCCATGTGCTTAACTTAATGACATTAAATCCCCCATAATTGTGCTTCTAACAACAAGATTGCATCGCAAAAAGCGCTCGCAATGAACTGTTGCGTTTTTTTGCAAACGCGGCGTTGAATCGAGAATTGATTTCCGCGGTCACAAATCCGCAATCACAAATCCACAATCGTCGGAGGTTACGTAGTATGCCAAATCGTGCCATTCTGTGCGTGGATGACGAGCCAATCGTTCTGCAAAGCCTGCGCAGTCAGCTTAAAAAGAATTTTGGCAATCTTTTTGAATATGAGTGCGCCGAAAGCGTTGAAGACGCCTGGCAATTAATGGGTATACTTAAAGACTCCGGTGTGGAAGTTCTGGTTATCGTTTCCGATTGGCTTATGCCAACGACAAAGGGCGATGAGTTCCTGGTTCAACTTCACCAAAAATTCCCGGAAATGGTTAAAATTATGCTTACCGGTCAGGCCAATGAAGATGCGGTAACTCACGCCAAAAGCGATGCCGGTTTATATGCCTGCATTCGTAAACCCTGGAGTGAGAACGAATTAGTCGAAACCATTAAAATGGGCCTGAAACGCCATGAATAAGCCTGTAATCATTTGTGTAGATGATGAGCCAATTGTTCTGGCCGGATTACGCATCCAGCTTAGCCAGCATTTTAAAAATGAGGCTGAGATTGAGGTTTTCGAAAGCGGCGAGGAGGCTTTGGAGGCCGTGCAAAACTTCCTTGCTGCCGGCATCGAAATCCCGGTGGCAATTTCAGATCATATTATGCCCGGTTTAAAGGGTGATGAATTTTTAGTGCGGCTTCATCTGATGACGGCAAAAACCCTTAAAATTCTTCTGACCGGACAAGCCGATGGGCGGGCTGTCGGTAACGCCGTCAATAATGCCAACCTCTATCGCTATATCGGCAAGCCCTGGGACGTAGAAGATCTGGTCTTGACGGTTAAAGAAGCCATGCGGCAGTTTTTCCTGGATAAAAAATTGGAAGAGCAAAATCAAATGCTGCAAAGGATTAATCGCGAGCTATCCGAGCTGAATACTTCTTATAGCCGCTTTGTACCGTTAGAATTTTTAAGCCTTTTGCAAAAAGAAAAAATTACTGAAATTGAATTGGGTGACCACATTAGCATGTATATGGCGGTTATGTTTTCCGATATTCGCTCTTTTACGCATCTGTCCGAGCACATGACCTCGCGCGAGAACTTTGAATTTGTCAATGACTATTTGGGCAGAGTCAGCCCGATTATACGCAACTTTGGCGGTTTCATTATAAAATATTTGGGCGATGGCATGATGGCCGTTTTCCCGACCGGCGCAACCGATGCCATTCGCGCCGCCATTGCCAAGCTGCAGCAGCTTCGACAGTATAATGTTTTCTGGCAAAGCCAGGGACGCGCGCCTATTGAGATCGGAATCGGCATTCATTTTGGACATTTAATGGTCGGCATGGTGGGTGAATCGGCGCGGATACAAGGAGACGCATTTTCCGATAATGTCAATCTGGCGTCGCGGATGGAGGGGCTTACCAAATATTTTGGCGTATCCATTCTTGTCAGCGACGCGGTTTTAAAAGAACTGCCAAATCCGGATATTTTTCACTATCGCTTTCTGGGCAAAGTTCAGGTAATTGGACGAACCCATGTCGTAAAAGTATATGAAGTTTTAGAAAGTGATTTGGAAGAACAAATGCAGCTAAAATTGCGGCTTTTGACCAAATTTAATGACGGGCTAAACCATTACGTTGCCAAAGAATTTGCCGAAGCAATTGTCTGCTTTAAGAATGTGCTCAAAATCAATCAGGCCGATAAGCCGGCGCAACTCTATCTGGAAAAGGCCGCCCGGTTTATTGTCGATGGCGTTCCGGATGATTGGCAAGGCATCGAAAAAATGGGAATGAAATAATGACGACGTTCACGGCTCGGTTTATTGCATCTATTATCATCGTGGCGCTTTTTCTGCTAAGCGCGGTTTTTTTGACGAATTGGGCTCTGCGTCAAAAAGACGCGGCTGAAAAAGAAATGATCGTCATTCGACAAAAACAAGCCCGGTCAGACGGGATAAAAACCGCACTGGAGCAAACACTCCAGGAAACCATTGCGGCAAAAAACATTGCCGAGGGTAAAGCCAAAATGGCCGAGGAACAGCATGAAATTGTTTTGGAGCACAAAAAAATTGCCGAGCGCAAAAGTATTGAAGTCCACGAGCAAAGAAATAAAGCCATCGAAGGCCAAATCCGTGTTCTTTTAAATGAGTCACAGCTCAAGCTGCAAAACAACGATCAATTGGGGGCGCTGATTTCTACGGTTCACGCCGTTCGCCAGCTAAAAATTGCCAGTCAGCTGCCGCCGGATTTGCCGGGAAAAGCAATTGGCGCGCTATCACGTCAGTTGCAGGACATCCGTGAGGTGAATCGGCTTAGATTTGATCATACCGCGTTGGATGTCCAATTTAGCCCGGATGGTAAATTGGTTGGCGTCACCTGTGATGATAAGACCATCGCTTTTTGGAATGTTGCAACCGGCCAGATAACGCTTCAATCTGTGCCAGTCAATATCCAGCGACTGGCGTTTGCGTCGGATCAGCATTTTTTAGCCGGCGCTGATAATAAAGGCAATATTTATCTGTTTAACCCGGAAGGTCGGTTGCTGCAGAACTGGTCAACCGGCTCAGCATGGGTCGGCGAATTGGCTTTCGAGACAACCGGGCATTTTTTAGCCGCTGCCGGTCAGAACCTGCAGTTATGGCAACCCGACGGGCAAATAACCCGGACCCTGACAACGACAACAAAACTAACCGGTGTGGCTATTCAGAATCAAATCATTACGGCATCGGCCTGGGACGGGACAGTTTATGTCTGGGACTCGGCGGGTCATTTGATACAAAAAATGGCTGATCCGGATGCTGTGCTTATGGATATTGCCCTGAGTCCGGATGGAAAACTGGTCGCAGTCGGAACGGCAAATCATGAACTGAAAATCTGGTCTTGCGCCGACGGTCGCTTGCTGCAGACCTGTCGCGGTCATAAGCTTGCCGTAACTTGCGTTGCGTTCAGCCACGACGGGCGGCGGCTGATTTCCGGCGGTAAGGATAAGACGGTTCGGGTCTGGCAGGTCTCCGACGGCGCATTGCTGGAAACCTGGATCGGCCATAGCGGCCCAATTACCGGTTTAAGCGCTCACCCAAAAAAAGATTGGATTGCCTCCGCTTCTACCGATGGCGTTCGCATTTGGCGGCTTCATCCGCCCAATATCGCCAATACAGCTCCTGATGCGCTGATCGATACTGCCTGTAACTGGCTTCACGAATATTTGGCTATAAGCACAGATTTGGCAGAAGTAGACCATGTCTGCCAATAGAGGCGCATTCCAAGTCTGATTCTGACCATAACCAAGAACACTTCACCCGCGGATTATTTTATTTTATGCAAAAACTTCAATTCGTTTTGATCGGCGCACTCCTTTTTTTGTGCGCTCGTGGCGGCCTTGCCCAAACCGTAACCATTTCCGGCCAAATCAGCAATTACGTATGGCAGACCGACAAAGACTCAGACGGGCCGGTGTATGATTGGGTTGATCTAACCGAGCATGGCACATTGGTTCACGATTCGCTGTGGGTGCCGATTACTGGTGGTGAATTGAAGGAATCGTATACCAGACCTTTCGATTTGGGCTTTGACTTTCCCTATTTTGGTGAAATGGAAACAGCCGTGCATATCAATTCCAATGGTTTTTTAACCTTTGCCGCCTTTGATGTCGTAAATAGCAACCGTACCCGTCCATTGCCAAACGAAGCCGCGCCAAATGGCATTATTGCCCCCTATTGGGGGCGCTTGTTTCCGCTGGCCCGCACAGCATACTATTTGCGGGAAGCGGATCGGTTTACAGTACAGTATAGCAACTGGAGTGACTTTTATAATCCCGGCGTCAAAACCTTTCAGGTAACACTTTTTCGCGACGGGTCCATCCGCTACCAATACCAGAAAATTGAAGATTCTAAGCCAAATCCTTATGTTTTTGCCATAGGGCTGGAAGATAAAAGCGGCCGGTTTGGACAAACGTACGCCTGGAATCAACCGCGCCTTCTACCAAAAAATGGCTCGGCCATTCGTTATACGCCCGTTGGTGTGTCAGATATTACCATGATCTTGAGCGGATCAAAAACAGCCGTAACCCGAACCGATCAGGATGGCCGTTTCGTCTTTGATCAACTACCAATAGACGGTACGTATACGCTGACTCCACAATCGGATTTGTGGGAATTCCTGCCCCATGAAAAAGCTTTTGAAACGCTCAGTACGTCTCAACACACGGTTTTTTTTGTTAAAAACAAAATGCCGTTTGTTGACATTGAAAATACAATTGTGGCGCAAGATTCCGCCGATACACCGGGAAATTGTTGGGGCGATTATGATAATGATGGCGATCCGGATTTATATGTGACCAGGAATGGTAGACCCGGGTTTTTATACCGCAACGACGGGCCGGCCGGCTTTGGGCTGGCGACTTCCGGTGATATGGCAGCCGCAATCGGGAATGGCGTGAGTTGCAGTTGGGGCGATTATGATAATGACAGTAATCTTGATCTGTTTTTGGTCATCAGTGGGCAAGGCAGTACAAGCCAAAACAGTTTATTTCACAACAACGGCGACGGCACATTCAACAAAATGCGGAATGCCGGGATTGATTCGTTGGTTATGCGTGCGCAAAGCTGTAGTTGGGTAGATTATGACAATGATCGGTTTCTGGATATGTTCATCGTCAACAATGACGAGCCTTATGTGCTGTATCACAATAACGGCCTTTCGACCGACTCAGGACAGGTCACGTTTAGCCGCGTCGCCAACAATGGGTTAGCGGATCGACGCGGTATCAGCCGCGCCAATTGCTGGTCCGACTATGACAATGACGGGGATATGGATGTCTTTATTACCTCTTTGCATGAAAACAGTTTTTATGAGAACAATGGCGATGGCACGTTTCACCAAGTACATACCGGCGCGTTTGTTCAGGACATTGGTTATAGCGCAAGCTGTAGCTGGGCTGATGACGATAATGACGGTGATATGGATCTATATGCTACCACTCAGTCCTTTCAAAAAGACTTTTTTTATCGAAATAATGGCAATCGTACTTTGACCCCGCTGACGGAAACGCCTTTGACAGATTGGCATTTTGACGATGTCGGTCATGCCTGGGGGGATTATGATAATGATGGCGATTTGGACGCGCTGGTCTTTAATATTAATCTGGCACAACTGTTGTTTATTAACGACGGAAATGAAAATTTTGAGCGACAGATATTTAGAGGCATTCCGGATCCATCTTATGGCGGGACGTGGGTTGACTATAATCGCGACGGTAAGCTGGATGTGTTTTTCTCGACTTCTACTCGGGATCATCTTATAAAAAATATTAGCGCAAATAACAACCATTGGCTGGAAGTAAAATGTCGCGGTGTTGTCTCCAATAGCGCAGCGATTGGCGCAAAAATTAAAGTCCTGGCCAAAGCACGAGCGGATAAGGCCCCGTACTGGCAGCAGCGCGAAATTAACGGTCAAACCGGTTGGGCTAACCAGGAAGACCAAACGATTCATTTTGGTCTGGGTCAGGCGACGATCATTGACAAGTTGGTTATCGAATGGCCAAGCGGCGTTGTTTGGGATACAACAGGAGTCGCTATTGACCAATTTTTAACGATAATTGAAAACTCGAAATCCATCATTCTCCGGCCAAATCTTTACGGCGCGCCGACAAAAGGCACCGCCCCGCTTGCGGTCAGCTTTCGTGATGTGTCCAAAGTCGGTAATACCCAAATTGTGGCCTGGGCCTGGGATTTTGATGATGATGGAAAAATAGATTCACGCGAGCAGCGCCCTACATGGTCTTATGTCAACAACGGCCTGTTTACGGTTCGTTTGTGGGTGCGCACAAGTGATGGGCGTCAGGATAGCGTATCGATTAAAAATTATATAACGATCAATCAATTTGATGAGCCCGGTGTGGGCGATTTGGTCACTACGACACGTTTGAGCAAAGGACACAGTTGGGCCGACTACAACAATGACGGATTTTTGGATTTGTTTACGGCCAATCGCGCCAACGACGCCCTTTATACAAACGCGGGTAACGGCGCATTTACGACATTAGCTGCGGGCGACGTAGTCAATAATGGCGGCGCATCCGTCGGCAGTACCTGGGGCGATTATGACCGGGACGGTGATTTGGACCTGTTTGTGTGCAATGAGCGCTCGGCCGAACGCAACTTTCTTTTTCAAAACGATAACGGCAACCTCGTCAGAGTTATGCAAGGTCAAGTTACCACCGACGTGCAAAGCACGACCGGCGCGGCCTGGGGGCGAAGCCAGGGCGCCTGCAAGTCGGTGTCG
>CAYOLL010000261.1:0-6690 GCA_964404765.1 uncultured Gemmatimonadota bacterium
TCAATCTCTAATCTCTAATCCACTTTTGCGATGACTTTCAACATACAAGCACGAAAAAGCGTTGCAAAAAGCGCTGACCGGACAACATACTGTTTATGACTGGACCACCGGCACACCAGGCGGCGACCGCTTCTATCAAACATCTTTATCGCCGGTGATTGGAGAAAATGGCGTCATTACCGAAGTGGTCGGTGTGGGGCGTGATGTCACAGAGCTTGTTCTGGCCGAGCGCGCCCATCGCCAGGCCGATGCCATGATTGCCGAGCGGGAAGAGCTGTATCACTCTTTAGTCAGCGCCCTGGCCGAAGGAATTGTAATGCAGGATGCCCGCGGCGAAATTCTAACCTGCAATCGGGCGGCAGAGCATGTATTAGGACTGACTTTTGATCAAATGAGTGGGCGGACCTCGCTCGATCCGCGCTGGAAAGCGATTCACGAAGACGGTTCCGCTTTTCCCGGTGAAACTCATCCGGCTATGGTCACTTTAGCTACTGGCGAGCCGCAACAAAACATCATCATGGGCGTCCAGAAGCCGACCGGTTTATTAAGCTGGATTTCTATCAACTCCTATCCGATCTACAAGGCACAAGACCCGCATCCGGTGGCCGTAGTAGCCTCTTTTACCGACATTACCCAACGTAAAAAATTGGATGAAGCGATTCTTAAAGTATCCGGCAACCTGGGCGAAAAATTTATGGATACGCTGGCCATGCAGCTGGCAACGATATTAGAAGCCGATTGCACCTTTATCGGCCAGCTGCAACAGCCGGCCAACGGGCAGGAAATTATCGAAACACAGGCGATCTGCCTGGATGGCGTTATAATAGATAAAATGGTTTACTCGCTATCGGATACCCCCTGTGAAATGGCGCTTAAAAACGGGGTCTACGTTCATGAAAAAGCGGTCACACAGCACTTTCCAAAAAGTGTCTGGCTGATTAAAAACGGTCTCGAAGGTTATGTAGGTATTCAAGTTGTAGATTCAAAGAACAAACCGGTCGGCTTGATCAGCGTTTTATACCGGAAGCCGGTTCCGGACTCGCGGACAGCCGTCGCTATTCTGCAGCTATTTGCCACCCGAACAGCGGCGGAACTGACCCGCAAGCAGTATGAAGATGCCTTAAAAAACACGTTGGATGATCTGGAAAAAAGAGTGCAGGAGCGGACGCAAGAACTCAATCTGGCCAATCATCTGCTGGAGATGGAAGTTTCTTACCGCAAGCGGGCGGAAGACAGTATCCGGGCGATGCTGGAGGCCGTGCCGGATGCCATTATTCTGACCAACGAATCCGGCATAATCGGTCTGGTCAATAGTCAGGCCGAGCAGTTATTCGGCTATAATCGGACGGAACTACTGGGCAGTCCGATTGAAATCCTGATTCCGGCGCGCTTTCATAAGCGCCATCAGCATCAATTGCAGAACTTTAAAATCCTGGCGCAACCGCGGCCAATGGGCAGCGGCACCGAAATCTACGGCTTGCACAAATCCGGGCGGGAAATTCCCCTGGATATCAGTCTCAGCCCGCTGAAAACCGGAGTCGATATCCAGATCATCTCGGCGATCCATGATATCTCCGATCAGCGCCGCATCGAAATGGAGCTCCGCCAGGCCAAAGAAGCCGCCGAAGCCGCCAATCGAGCCAAAAGCGAATTTTTAGCCAATATGAGTCATGAATTACGCACACCGCTCAACGCTATTTTGGGCTACGCCCAAATTTTAAAGGCGCATGACAGCCTGACCCATCACCAAAGAGAGGGCCTGTCAATCATTGAAAGCAGCGGCGAGCACCTGCTCACCTTGATTAACGATATTCTGGATTTATCAAAAATAGAGGCCGGCCGGCTGGACCTGGATCAGACTTCATTTGAACTTGTACCGCTCTTGCAGCGCCTGACCGCAACCGTAGCGGTGCGGGCTAAGGCCAAAGATATTTCTTTTAGCTTCGAAATTGTTGGAGAAATCCCGCGCTTTGTCAGCGGTGATGAACGCAAACTGCGCCAAATTCTGATTAACCTGCTGGGTAACGCCATTAAGTTTACCGACAAAGGCGGGGTGGCGCTAAAAGTAGGGCGGCATTTCGGGAAAATACGCTTTCAAGTTGAGGATACCGGCATTGGTATCCCGGCTGATAAATTAGACAAGATATTTTCCCCGTTTTATCAGGTTAAAATGCCGTCGGCATACATAGAAGGCACTGGCCTGGGTTTGGCAATCAGTCAGCGACTGGCCATACTCATGGGCGCAGAGCTGCAAGTAGAAAGCAAAGAATTTCAGGGCAGTCGTTTCTGGTTTGATCTGGACCTGCCGGAAGCCGACGCAATCGAAACCGCGCCTGCCGACACGCCAAAAATTATAGGCTATCGGGGTCAGCGTCAGACAATTTTGGTTGCCGATGACAAAATCGAAAACCGAACCCTGCTGATCACTTTGCTTTCGCCGCTGGGGTTTGAAGTAGGTGAAGCGCAGACCGGCCCGGAAGCTGTACAAACCGCCCTAAAGCTAAAGCCGAACCTTATTTTTATGGACATTCGTATGCCGGAACTCAGCGGCCTGGATGCCATCCGGCATATTCGTCGCCATGCTTTTGATACCCCGATACACATTGTCGCGATTTCCGCCAGCGCTTTCGAACATAACCGTCTGGAATGCCTGATGGCCGGCGCAGATGATTTTATTGCCAAACCTTTTAAAATAAATCAGATTTTAGAGGCTGCGGGCCGCCTGTTGCAACTGAATTGGATATATGACCGCTTTTCCAGACCTCTACCCGACGCCTTCGAATCAAACCTGAAACAGTTTAAATTGCCAAAAGAAGATTTAGACCGCTTCAAAGAGCTCGCGGCAATAGGTAATATTAAACGTATCATTGCGTTAGCTCGTCAAATAGAAGCGCGAGCCTCCAATTTTGAACCGCTTACACAAGCTATTATCAAATCAGCCCGTGAGTTTAACACAGCCACAATTATGGATTGGATTACCATTCTGGAGCAGAACCTATGAATGAAAGTCTGAATGATGCCGTAGTCTTGATTGTTGACGATAATCCGCGCAACTTAAGCGTCCTGTTTGACGCCTTAGCCGATTACGGCATGGAAATGCTGGCCGCCACCAGCGGCGCCGAAGCCTTCAAACGTCTGGAATTAGTCACGCCGGATCTGATCTTGCTCGATGTGCTAATGCCGGACATGGATGGTTTTGAAGTGTGTCAAAAGCTCAAAGCCGATGCCAAAACCGCGGCCATTCCAATCATTTTTATGACCGCCTTATCCGACACGGAAAATCTGGTAAAAGGCTTCAGCCTTGGCGCCGTTGATTACATCACCAAACCGGTCCGACACGATGAAGCCCTCATGCGCATAAAAACACACTTAACTTTACAAAAACTACGCCGAAATTTAGAAGAAAAAAACCGTGAACTATGGAATAAAAATCAGGAACTCGACCAGGCCGTCATCCGCGAGCGTGAATTAAACCAACTTAAAACACGCTTCATCTCGGTGGCCTCCCATGAATTCCGGACCCCGCTTTCCGCCATCCTGCTGCTGTCGGAAATTATTGAAAGCTTTGGGCAAACCCTAAGTCCGGAGCAAAGAAAAGCTAAATTCGACCAAATCCGCTATTCTATCCGTCAGATGACCATGCTGTTAGATGACGTTTTGGCGCTCAGCCGCACAGAACTGGGCAGCATTCCTTTCCAGCGCCAGCCTGTTGATTTGATCGCCTACTTCATCGAAGCGCTTCGCCAATTTGATGAGGCCTGGACAGCAGGTCATATTATCCGCTTTATAAGGCCGGATACCCCGGTAGTTGCCCAAATTGATCCCAATCTGTTTAGCCATATTCTATCCAATTTAGTTTCTAACGCGATCAAATATTCACCGGCGCAGTCGGAAATTATCGTCGAGCTTACGCAGACGGAAGCCGAAGTCACCATCCGCGTGATCGATCAGGGAATCGGCATTCCGGCGGCGGATTTGCCCAATCTCTTTACCGCATTTCATCGGGCGGGCAATGTGTCCGGTATTAAAGGCACCGGCCTTGGCTTGTCGATTGTCAAGCAGTTTGTCGATCTGCACAAAGGCAGCATTGCCGTGCAAAGCAGCTTAGAAAATGGCACAACCTTCACCGTTATCATCCCAAAAAAGGAATAGCAGGCGTTAGCTTGCAAATCATAAACTTATGCCTTTGACACTTTCCAAACAAACATTAGATGTCTTTTTTGAAACCGCGGCGGCGCGCTTCCCCGACCGGCCGGCGATGGGGCTCGTCTATGAGCCCCTCATGTCCTACCGCGAATTGACGCAGCGCGTGGCGGCCATGCGCGACTTATTGCAGGCTTTTCACATCACCAAAGGTGACAAAGTCGTGCTGTTAGGCTTCACCACGCCGCAATGGGCTATTTCCTTCCTGAGCGTAACCACCCTGGGCGCAGTGGTTGTACCTGTTATTCCCGAATTTCCCGAAAGCGATATTGACCACATCATTCGCCATGCCGAAGCCAAAGCCGTGATTCTGGCCGCTGAATTGTATGACGCGCTAACCTTGCCGGCTCTGGACAAAATTTCACTGATCGTCAACATGGATGATTTTACAGTCCGCCATCGTGAGACGAATGAAAAAGGTTTCTGGCGTAAATTGCACGACTTGCCCGATAAAATCAAGCAAACCCTGTTTCATAAAAAAGCAGAGGACAATCCCGTAGCTGCGCCGATCCTGGAAGACGATCCGGCCGAGATTTTATACACTTCCGGCACCACCGGCCATTCCAAAGGCGTTCTGCTGACCCATAAGAATATCGTTACTAATGTGCTGGCCGGGGCCGAAGTGTTAGGCGCAGATGAAAACCTGGTTTTGCTCAACTTTCTGCCGCTGGCTCATGCTTTTAGCTCCACCTTTGGCTTACTGGCCATCATTTATTATGGGGCCAGTGTCCATTTTATGCCCAAAAAACCAACGCCAAAAGCCCTGATGGAGGCCCTGCAAACCATCCGGCCGACCATGATCGGCAGCGTTCCGCTTATTTTTGAAAAAATATATCGCAAGCGCGTCATGCCGGCTATTGCCGAAAACCGCATCTTACAACTGTTAGCCCGCAAAACCTGGGGTAAAAAATTAGTCTACCGACTGATCGGGCGCAAAATCCGGCAGTCCTTTGGCGGACGATTGGAATACATCGTTGTCGGCGGCGCCAGCCTGAATCACGAAGTCGAAGCGTTTATGCGCGACGGCGGCCTGCCCTATCTATGCGGCTACGGCTTAAGCGAATGCGCGCCCTTAGTTAGTTTCTGCCGGCTGAATGAACGGAAAGTCGGCTCCGTCGGCAAGGCAATCCGTGACGTCATCATCAAAATTGTCAATCCGGAGCCGCAAACGGGCATCGGCGAAATCTACATCAAGGGCCCCAACGTGATGAAAGGCTACTACAAAAATGAAGACGCTACACACAGCGTCTTTACACCTGACGGCTGGTTGATCACCGGCGACCGCGGTTATCTGGATGCCGATGGTTTTTTGTTCATTAAAGGCCGCTCCAAAAATGTGATTATCGGACCATCCGGCGAAAATATTTACCCGGAAACTATCGAGGAAAAACTGACCGAACTGCCCGAAGTAGAAGAAGCGCTTGTTTACGAGGATAACCAACAAATTATAGCCCGGATTTACCCGGACTATCAACATATCGAAAGCATTTTGACTGACCGCAGCGAGGCGGCTTTAAGCGTCGAAATTCCGCGCATTCTGGAAGCGGCGCGAATCCTGATAAACCGGCAGGTGCCCGTCTTCGCCCGTATCCATAAAGTCATCGAGCAGAAAGAACCCTTCATCAAAACCCCTACCAACAAAATCAAGCGCGGCGAATACATCCGCGGTTACCTAAAATAAATATAAGTAACCGGACAGAATTGTTTTCATAACCGATCTAAACCTGACAGGTCTTGGAGACCTGTCAGGTTTGAAATCTATTCTTTCCACTTACTTAGATTTATCGTTTATCATTTCTTCATTTATCATTTATGAAAAAGCAAAAAGCCGCCGGTTAAATGAATAACCGGCGGCTTTTTTTGTATCTTGTCAAACCAAACCCTAAGGGCTTTAAAACCCTTAGGGTTTAACTTTGTGACTTAAAACTTTCGACTTATTACTTCAGCAACGTCATGCGATGTGAAGCGGAGAAGTCGTTGGCGTTCATTTGGTAGAAATAGACGCCGGATGCGGCTTCCGCACCGCTCTCATTCCGACCGTCCCAGACCGCCTGATAAACACCCGCGTCCTTCTTGCCGTCTACCAATGTCCGCACCAACTGACCGGCGGCATTGTAAATCTTCAGGCTGACTTTGCCCGATGCCGGTAATTGGTAGGAAATCGTGGTGGACGGGTTAAACGGATTCGGGTTGTTTTGCAGTAAGGCATAGGTCTTCGGCGCGCCGGCCAATTCGATCTGGCTGTTGCCCAACGTCACTGCAATCTCACGACCCTGAGCATCCAGAGCCTTAACACCGGTCAGGGTCACATCGCCGCCAACCGTGCTCTCATACGGAATGCGTGCAATGACACCTGCGCCGGCGGCAAAGGTCTTAGCCGACAGGTCGATGACGCTGATCGTGCTGTGATCGGCTTCCTGCGCATGATACAACGACATGTGACTGATGCGCTCCGTGCCTTCCGCCTTGTTCAGCGTGATGCCGGTA
>CAYOLL010000262.1:0-6672 GCA_964404765.1 uncultured Gemmatimonadota bacterium
CATCGGGGCGGCCTGTGAGGCGTATGAAGAATCGTAACCATTAAACGGGTCGCCCGATGGGGCTGTATGGTTCTTTCCGGCCGTCGGTCTGCTACAAACAGGTCGCCCCGATGGGGCTTGAAATGCGGAACTTATTTAGTACACGTTCCTAAAGTAACCTTCCAAGTCCTGATGATATACGATATTTTTGTGTGAAGAGCGCCACCGTTGACATTTTAGCGAACAATTTGTTCGTGCTGTTTGTGCTGTGCCTGGAAGCTTTCCGCCAGCAGAATACCGGTAGCGACTGCTACATTTAAGGACTCCACGCCCGCTGCCATTGAAATTTTGACGCGCAGCACCGGTCTGTTTTCCGGTCGGGCTTGCAGGCCGTGCGCCTCCCCGCCGATGAGCAACAGTGTCGGCTTTTGCCAATCGACAGCTCGATAATCGGCAGTTGCGCGGGCATCCGCGGCAACAATTTGGACGGCGCTATCCACATGATCCCAACCCGGAAAATCACAGACATTTAAATGAAAATGCGCACCCATGCCACTGCGCACTACTTTCGGATTGTAAATATCCACGCAATTGTTTAGCACAAATATACGCGAAACAGCCATACTTCGCGCCGTGCGCAAGATTGTGCCCATATTGCCGGGATCGGCCACGCCATCCAGCGCTAACAGCAGACCATCCGCACGATTTGCAACTTTCAGACTGCTTAGCATAACCACTGCCAGCAAACCCTGACTTTGCCGGGTATCGCTCAGTGAGTCCAGCACGGCCTCGCTGACTTGCAACACCGTCTGCGTCTGCTGTGACAATTGTTCGGCCAGCGTTCTGGCGCGCGGGGTATTTTCGATACGCCTGGGGCAGACAATCAATGTGTGCAGCGGTATCTGGTGCGCTTCTTCCAGCAAACGCACCCCTTCGATTATAAAACAACCGGCATCACGGCGCGCCCCGGCGTCCTGCAGCGAGCGAATCCACTTTATGCTCGCATTTGTTCGACTGGTGATAATTTCGGATTCCAGTTTCATAGCATCCTGCTTGATGGTTTGGTTTTACAGCTTTTAGGATTGTGAATGCGACCGCCAATTTAACGACCCGCTGTTATTGACGCAACAGAAACCGGATTTTCAAATAGCTTGACTACCTGAAGATTGGGATCAAATGAAAAAACCCAAAAAATTTGCTTTACTCTAAAAACGATTTGATGCATATTTAGTTTTTCTATGCTTTTGGATTTGGCTTCCATTTTGTGGGCATACCCTGTATTTTTCATGCGCTTAAGTTGGAAGCGATTATAACCTGAATTATTCATGAAATAACCACGAAATACTCGAAACTTAAGGATTGCAGAGCGTAGCACCAAAATTTGGAATTTTTGCCTGTCCGAGCAAAAAACGACTTTCAAAACTATTTTCTGAAACATATTCTGGATTGTCGGACGGGACGCCGAGCGGCACACCGTGTTCCACCAACGGGGTAAACATGACCTGGGACGTGAGAGAGACCGTTACGGATGTCAACAACCTGACCTTGGCCGTGGAGTGGTATGCCGCCTGGGAAATCGCCGGGTTCACCCGCGCTTCGTGCTGGATCGCGCATTACAGCGGCGGCGTCTGGGATGCGGTTGCGCCCGGAAATGCGGGGGCCGGACCGCTGTTCACCATCACCCGCGCCGGGATTACCTCGCTCAGTCCTTTTTCCGTTTTTGGACCGGCGCCGTTATTTGCCGTCATCATCGGCGGCGGCAATGTCCCGACAATGGGCGAATGGGCGCTGATCATTATGACCCTGGTTTTCCTGAGTTTGGGGACGATTGCCTTGCGCAAGCATCTGCCAAGCGCAAAACCGATTTGACACGCCGACAAATTGAGTTCACCATCATCCCGGAAGAAAATCATGCCCTTTAAAACCGATTTGCAATTAACGTATCGCGCGCCCGGAACCATGGCCGCTGACCGTCAGGCCGTTGATCTCAGGATCGAGCGGGGAGATCTGCTCCTGGTGAGCGGCCGTCGGAATCTGGTTCAGGCGGTTATCAATCGGCTGTTGACCCGCCCGGGCGAGTTGGATACATTGGGTCATCCGGCATACGGCTGTCGCATCTTTTTATTGATCGGCGAGCCGAACAATCAACGTACCCGCGCTCGGGCCGAGCTTTATATCCGCGAAGCGCTGGCCATGGAAACGCGCATCAAAGAGGTCATCAAAGTCGCCTTTGAACCGCCATCGCTGCGCTTTGATAAACGGGATGCGCTGGAAATCACCGTCACGATTTTGCCACAGGATGATGCGGAACTGTTGGTCATCCCGCTGGCGGTTAATTTAAGCAAATAATCAGAATGGAACGCGGATCGCGCTGATTCTGCAGATTGACGCGGGTCAAACTTTTTCAATCGTGTTTTATCCGTGAAAATCCGCCAAATCCGTCTAATCCGCGTTCCATTTTCGCTCTAATCCTCTCAAGGAAAATCCAAGATGGCTTTTAACAAAAAAGATTTTGCCGCCGTTTATGACGGGTTGGTGGCCCAAACCCGGCAGCGTCTGCCCCAGCTTACCGATTTTGAAGAAGGCAGCGTTGTCCGCTCCTTATACGAATCATTTGCGTTCGAGATGGCCATGCTTTATGAGCAGCTTGATCTGGTCTATAATGCCGGTTATGTGGATACCGCAGTCGGCCCGCATCTGGATCGCGTGGTGGCTATTTTGGGGATTAAGCGCAACGAGCCGGATTTTGCCGCCGGCGTTGTTACTTTTGAGCGTGAAAAAGACGCCGCCGGTGAAATTACCATCCCCATGGGCACGCTCATTACCACGGAAGAAAACCCCAAAGAAATCCCGCCCAAAAAAGCCTATCTGACGACCGAAGAAGCGGTAATGAAAGCCGGCCAGATGAGCCTTGACGTGCGGGTGCAGGCCGAGCAACCAGGCCCGCGTTTAACGACTGAAGCCGAAACCATTGTCGTTATGCCGCGACCGGTTTCCGGTATCAAAGCGATTGTGAATAAGCGACCTGTTCGCTTTCTTGGTCGCGACCGCGAGACGGATGAGGAACTGCGCGAGCGAGCCAAAAAAGCGCTGCTGGCCTCGGGCCGCGCCTCGGCATCTTCCATCGAAAACGCCCTGCTGAGCATGCCCGGCATCCGCGAAGTCCGCGTGGCTGAGGGATTCACGCCTGACGGCAAATTGACCATTGACCGCAAAGCGCTGCTCACCTATTTGGACAAAGTCAGCGGTGAAGATCAAATTGACCTGGCCCGGATTCAGGATTTAACTGGCGTTGGGCTGATTGATGTCTATGTAGACGGTTTGAATGACCGCAACGCGAATACCGTCAAAAACCGCATTGACGAGGTGCGAGCCGCGGGAGTTTATGTGCGGATTCAACCGGCCATTGCTATTAACGTGGAAGCTGTGCTGCAAATTGCCCTGCAATCCGGAATATCCACAGCGGATCGCGAAAAAATCGAACTGCAAGTCGCGGAGATTGTGACTAATTTTATCGACAAACTGCGCATGGGCAACACATTACTGTTTTCCCAATTAATTAGCGAAACGCTCAAAATCAAAGGTGTGACCGATCTGGTCGATTTCCGCCTGCAAACCTATCGTGAGGTAGAAAATTTTGCCGAAGGCAGCGTGACCATCAGTCGTCCGGATGCTAATAAAAATGACGTGATCGCCCCAATTTCGCGCAAAACCCGGCTCAAAACCCGACTTGGGCAGGAGTTTGAAATAGACGACGCAAACGGTGTTGCTTTCCAGAAAGGCGAGACCGCCAAACCGGCCAAAGTCCGGGCCGTCAAAACCGGCCTGGATGGCGAACTGCTGCGCACCAGCCCGGAAGTGTGGGAAACGCTGACCTACAGCAACATCAATTTTACTGTGCGCAATCAGGCCCCGATCAAGCTTGTCCGCGACGCTTATAATCCTAAAGATCACAAGCGGATTGAGTTGTCCGTTTTTCAACGTTTTGTGCCGGTCCAGGTGCGTGTGGCCGCCACGCCCAAAGATTTGCCGGTGGACGCACAGGTTTACGCTATTTTTCCAGCCTTAACGACTCGGCAAAATATGATTGGCAAATTGACTGCCGGCCTGACCGCTTTAAAAATTGACCAGGCCTTTTTGCAAATCGCCACACCCGGTGTGACTGTCGATAAGGCGGTGACGGACGAGATTCTGGCCATTGTCAATCGCCTGAAAGTTAATCTGATGGCGTTGAGCGGTCGTTTGGCAGTGGCGATACCACAGCCGGTTGCCGATGCTTTCCAGGTCGCCTTAACGGCAAGTTTTCCCACGGACTTGCTGACCGAGAATAATCTGCGCCAAAAGTTGACCGACGCGCTGACGACGGCGCTAAAGGACAAAAATACTGCCACGCCCGATGCGGTCAACAAGGGTCTGGAAAAAACGTGGGGCGCGTTTATCAAAATGGAGATGGCCGATTTTCCTGAGGCAAAGCTGCTGGACTTGCTGCGCGCCAACGACAACGCTCAAAAACTTGTCAGCGCCTGGAAAAAGCTGCTGACCGAAACCTTGAGTGACGATTGGAAAGCCGCCCAATTAGTTGCGCTGACGGAGAATGATTTTCAGCTGCGCTTGCGGTTGCGCGCCACCTCTTTTGGCGAAACGCTGACCGATATTTCCGAAGCGCCGCCCAGTTTTGTGGAAACGCTGACACCCGGCCAGTTTTTTATCTACAGTCAGCGCGTGGAATTAACCGGCAAGCTGCTGTTGGGCATGTCGCTAACGGCATCCAACGAAGAAAAGCGCGTGGCCAAAGGTCGCGTCCGCCAGGCCGTTGAAGATTATTTGGACAGCCTGGGCCCGGAAGCCGATGTAGAAATAGCTAAAATTCAGGAACTGGCTGTTATGCAGGAAGGTGTTTTGCGGGTGGACTTTAAAACCGACTCTTGCGCCGTAGCCGGCCTCTCGCCTGAGGGCGCGATGCTTGGCCTGCTCGACAAACGCAATGACGGCGAAAAGATCAGCGTCGAACCGCTGGAGAAGATTTTTCTTTCCGCCGAGGATTTTGTGATTGAGGCGTAGCGAGCTAACTGCATTAGAATTGATGATAACTGAAATATGGCAATTGTCTCCGTCATTCTTGCTACTTATAACGAAAAGCGTCACATTACGGCATGTTTAGATGCGCTGATTCATCAGGACGACCTGGCCGGTAGCGCCGTAGAAATTCTGATCGCCGATGGCGGTTCCCATGATGCCACCCGCCAAATTTTGACAGAATACCAGCGTCAGTATACTCACATTCGCTGGTTTGACAATCCGCGCCGGATTCCGCCGGCCGCCTGGAATATCTGCCTGCGCCAGGCCCGTGGTGATGTAATTCTGCTAATGGGCGCACATACACTGGTCCCGCCCGACTTCATTGCCAAAAATCTCCGTTTGCTGGCTGTAATGCCCGAAGCAGGCTGCGTCGGCGGACGGGTAGAAACCGCCGCAGAAGGTTTTGTGCCGCAAGCCATTGCCTTGGCGTTTACCTGCCCGTTTGCCATTGGGAACGCGCATTACCGCTATGCTCAAAAAGCCCAATTTGTCGAAACTATCAACTATGGCGCTTATCGCCGCGAGGTGTTCGACAAAGTCGGAGAGTTCAACGAATCGCTCATCCGCAATGACGACTGGGAATTTAATTATCGCGCGCGAAAGGCCGGTTTTAAGTTCTATTTTTCGCCGGAAATTCGCTCGACGTACTATCCGCGTACATCCATCACCCATTTGTGGAAACAGCAGTTTTGGACCAGTTATGGCAAAATTAAAGTCCTGCAAATGTATCCCGATTCGTTTTTGTGGCGGCATTTGATTCCCTTTTTGTTTGTGACAGGGCTTTTTGGTGGCGGCGCGCTGGCTTTTGTATCCGTATGGGTGGGTTTGGCTTGGGCGGGCATGTTGGCTTTGTATAGCGGGTCGGCTCTTTTTTTTGCCGCCAAATACGGTCATCGACACGGCTGGCGTTATGCCGCTATCCTGCCTTTTATTTTCCTGACCATACATCTGGCGTACGGCCTTGGCTTTTTAAGCGGCTTGCTGATGGCGCTTCGGCCAACGGGATGATGCAATCGTTATTCTAAACCGCCACTGCACAGGACTTGGAATGTTATTTTGGTAATGCTTGTCATACTTGAGTTTCAATCATATTAATCAAGAAGCGAAACAGAGTTTCGCCTGCAAGTACGTTCCCAAATAGAATTTGGGAACGAGGATTGAATTTGGGAACGAAGATTGAGGGTTGTACGCTAACCTTCCAAGTCCTGACCACCCAAATGCTACTGCCCAATATATTTGCTACGCCGCAATTTCGGATTCAACGCATCTTGCAAACCATCACCCACCAGATTAAAGCCTAATACGGCCAGCGCAATCGCCAAACCCGGAAAAATACTTAACCAGGGCGCAGTGCGCAGATACGTCCGACCGGCGCTAACCATAACGCCCAGACTAACCTGCGGTAATTGAATGCCAATCCCCAAAAAGCTGATCGCCGCCTCGGACATAATTGCCCCGGCCATGCCCAATGTTGCAGCAATAATAATCGGCGAAAGACAATTCGGCAAAATATGGAACACCATGAGCCGACCGGCTGACAACCCGGATGCACGGGCTGCCTGGATGTATTCGACCTCGCGCAGGGCCAGCGCCTGCGCCCGGATAATCCGGGCC
>CAYOLL010000263.1:0-6658 GCA_964404765.1 uncultured Gemmatimonadota bacterium
TACGGGGCAAAAAAAAAGCACAGATGACTTTCAAATTTAATTGGAAAGATGTCTATTGGATGGCTCATGGAACAAGTTTGTGGAAATCCAACCTTGCGAAGGTTAAACTTGTTGCGGAGTCAATATTTTCAAGACTTGTTGAACTCGCCAACCTTAACCTTCGCAAGGTCATGTTAAAAATGGACGCCTTACTTAGCCCTTATCAACACCATTTGAATCAGCGCGAGCAAATCAGAGACGTTCACGACTCCGTTCTCGTTGTAATCCGCCGCCCATTTTTGATAGAAGGTGGACGGGACTCGTCGGACAATGGCTTCGGCAACCTCATCAAAATCGTCCGTGTCGATCTGGCCGTTGGCGTCAGTATCGCCGCGATAGCCGCTGATAACCTGTAAACTACCGGAGCAGGTTTGACCGTCGCTGCTGACTTGCAGGGCCAAAGCCTCACCGCCAAACCAGGTTCGGGGACCGGTAATGCGGAAACGGGTCGCGGTTAACTGCTCAACCCGCAAATTCTGTGCGCCACTGATTACGCATTTCCAAATAACGCTCGGCGTGTCGATATCCTTTACATAGTCCAGAAAATCAATTTCAAATGTGCCGCCCGGCGCAAAAGTCCGTTGTGATGGGAAAGCACACGTCGGCGCAAAACCTTCCTGAGGCACACCGGTATGGCGAGCGTTTTGGCGATACATCGGCCAGGGCTTCAGGGCAGGATTGGCCGGATCGGGGCCCAATTCATAGACTTTAATGCGCGAGTCCGTAAAAATCCCGGCAGTGCCCATCACCAATTCGAGCTTGCCGTCATAATCAATATCGGAAATAGCCGGCACAGCCTGAAGATTAGAGTACTGCGGTTCCCCGCTGGAAGAACGATCACGGCCCAATAAGACCGGATAACCCGGCTTAATCCGCCCGTTCGGCTCCAGCGCAACCAAAGCAGCATGTTCCGTCAAAAATAGTAAAACTTCAATCACGCCGTCGCCGTCAATATCCGCAGCTAACGGCTCCATAAAAACGCTGTTGACGCGGCTTTCACGGTTGCCGTGCCGCAGACTGTCCGGAATCTGTACCGGCCAGCCCGGAAAGTAACCGCCATTAGCGTTCAGCACATGCGCCCGGCCATCACTTGTGCAAATAATGATCTCCGGTTTACCGTTTTGATCCAGATCGGCCAAAATCGGTGAAGTATCCACCGGACTGCCCAAATTAGTCGGCGTCCCCGGCAGATAACCGCCGTTTGGGCGCGTTCGGTACAAATAGCCGTCATCCGTCGCAAAGATAATATTGCGCGACGTCTGATCAAAAGTATCCAGCTTGCCGATGATTGGCGCAGTCGAAATCGTAGCGCTAAACTGCGCCGGCCAGCCGCTCAAATAATTGCCCGCGCGGTTTAAAACATGGACGGCATGAAGCGTGGTGGCGATGATTTCCGCCGGAGAGTTAGCATCAATATTGGCCACCGTCGGCGGGGTATGATTAGCGGCGTCATCTAACAATTTGGGAAAGCCGGTCAGGTTTCTCGGTTGCGCTTCTTCCAGATCCCAGACATAAAGTTGATTTTCGTTGCTGATCAACACCGCTTCCGGCCAGACATCGGTATCCATATTAGCCAGAACCGGCGTGGCTGTAACCCCGCCGGCAATCGGAATATTAAAGCTATTGCCGCTTGTGGACAATAGAGCGCAGCCATCCGTCGTGCCAAAAATGACTTTGGCCGGAGCATGATCGGAAAAAAAAGAACCGGTTGGCGCCGAACGGATAATGCTGCTAAACTGCAAGTGACCGTCAGGGAATAGCCACTCGGCATTGGGATGAAACATAAACAGAGAAACACTGACCCCAAATGGCGGAACCACTTCAAATCCGGCCAAATAGATTTCCTGGCCATAATACGGCTCACCCACGCCATCGGCATAATGCGGGGACATATAAACGTCTAAAAGCAGGGGCGAAGTCATGATCGCGCTGCTGGAGCGCAACGACCATTGCAGGCGGGGCTGCGCCGATAGCTCCGTAAAACAGCATGTGAAAATGATCCCGATTGTTACCAATAACTTCATGTACAGAATTCTCCTTAAAATTTAAAAAATTTCATTTGACAGACTTCCGGTTTGTAAGATATAATTTTCCGCCACGTTAAAAAGTGAATTATTACACAACGCCAGGAAAACCTATTATGCCGTCAACAACTGTAAAGTTTAAAACAGGTTTTGCTACCCATCCATCTTGTATACTTCACCAGCAAGGGCCGACCCATCCTGAACGCCCTGAACGACTGGAAAATATCCTGTCCCTACTGCGCCAAAACCCGCTATGGAATCAGCTCGACCATTTATCGGGCAAAGCCGCGCCTATCGAAATGATCAGCCGCGTCCACGACCCTAAATATGTCGAAAATCTCTATAAATGGTGTGTGGACTTAAGGCCGGAGCAAATTTTAAATATCGATCTGGCGCCGACCGGCATTTGTGGAAATTCCTGGGCAGCGGCGACGCAGGGGCTGGGAGCCGGTTTGGCCGCCGTGGACGCCGTCCTGACCGGACAAACGCAGAATGCTTTTGCAGCGATCCGCCCGCCCGGCCATCACGCCGTGGCCTCACGAGCGATGGGGTTTTGCTTATTTAACAACATCGCCGTCGCCGCGCGGTACGCCCAGAGCGTCTATGGCATAGAGCGTATTTTTATTTTAGATTGGGATGTGCATCATGGAAATGGGACGCAGGACATTTTTTACGAAGACGGTTCGGTTTTCTTCTGCTCCATCCATCAGGAAGGCCTCTATCCCGGCACCGGTCTTGCGCCGGAGCGCGGGCAGGGCGCAGGTCTAAACAAGACGCTTAACATCCCCATCCGCGCCTGGAGTGCGGATGATGTCTATTTTACCGCATTTGAGCAGGAAATTTATCTGAATTTCATGGCGTTTCGACCCGAACTGGTTCTGATTTCAGCCGGATTTGACTGTCGCGAAAACGATAATGATTTCTCGGCCACCCGCTTATCCGGCGCAGGTATCGAAAAACTGACGAACTACGTGCTGGAATGGGCCGACCAAACCTGCAATGGCCGGGTCGTTTCCCTGTTAGAAGGCGGCTATGGTCTGGATATTTTGCCGGATTCCGTGCTGCGACATGTAAAGAAGCTGGCGCATTCATAACGGCAAAAGCTTTATCCCATGACCATCACAAGCCCCCTTTGCGAAGCAATCTCCAAATACAGACGGAGGTTGCTTTTTTGTCCCTCGCCATCGCAAAAACGCTCTTCACAATGACGCATAAATAGCCGGAATCTTAGTCGTTATTAATGGTCTGGGTTCGTTCGGCGCGCGGATTATTGATAACAACGCGAATCCCGGCCGTAATTGCCAGGATCACGTCCGCCGTTAATTGTTCACCACTCCGGGCGTCATGAATATTGTGCGAATAGCCGACATTGCTGTCATAGTAACGTGGCTGCACATGGTTCAGGGCGTAGGTGGCAATATCCAGCTTATTCCGCTCCGTAATATTTAAGTCTTTCCACAACTCCAATTCATGCTCCAAATGCTCCCAGACCAGCTCCTCAATGTAATTGTGCAGTTTCTTAATCATCATCGTAATTCTCCCCTTTATTCAATTTTTAAGAATCGGCAGGCGCACCGTAAAAGTTGTGCCCACCCCGACTGTGCTTACAACCGTAATTGTCCCTTTATGGGCCTCAATGATTTTGCGACAGATATCCAGACCCAAGCCCGTGCCGTTTTCACCTTTAGTTGTAAAAAAAGGTTCCCATATTCGCGCAAGATTTTCAGCCGATATGCCCACTCCATTATCACTAATGGATAGCGCCGCCATCCCGTTTTCGTCTTTTAAACCAATCGTCACTTTGCCGTTTCTGTCATCGTCAAGAGCTTCCGCAGCGTTTTTGATTAGATTAAGCAGCACTTGCTTAATCTTTTCCCGATTCATCATGGTAAAAATCTCCTGCTCAAACACTTTCTCCATTTTTACCAGCTTTAATTTTTTATCAAAACGGCATAAAGTCAAGACTTTATCTAATATTTGCGAAAATGAAATGTATTCTTTGGAATAATCCGGCGGCGCCTGCTTGGCAAAACTACGGATTTCATCAACCATGTTCAAAATATGACTATAAGCATCCAAAATATATTGCACATAGTTCTGCAATTCGGCATCGTTGGGATATTTATCTTTTATCAACTCGGCAAACATGATTCCGACTAACTGATTTTTGATTTCGTGGGCAATTCCCCCGGTAACTTTGCCGACGGTAGCTAATTTTTCGGCTTGAACCAGGTCCTCCATCAGCCGCTTGTTTTCCAGGCCAAGCTGATAGCTCTCCAGCGCGCGTTGGACCGTCAGCCTAAGATCGCGCGGTTCCCACGGCTTTGTGATGTAGCGGTAGACGTGCCCTTGATTAATTGCGTCTATCAAATCATCCACATCCGTATATCCGGTTAGAATCATCCGCACCACATCCGGATGCTCTTCAACAGATTTGGTCAGCATTTCCACCCCGGTCATCTGGGGCATACGCTGATCCGTAATAATCATATCGACTTTTTCTTTTTCCAAAATGGTCAAACCCTCTTGCCCGTTCGAAGCCTTAAGGATTTTATATTCCCTTCGCAGCGAACGCTCCAGCAATTCCAGGTTGTCATTTTCGTCATCCACAATAAGAATTGTATATTTTTTTGCGTCCATTGTTATTTATCCTCCTGTTTTACTTTTGTAGGCAGCTCGACCGTAAAAGTAGTGCCCGCGCCAATCCGGCTGCTGACCGAAATTTTTCCGCCGTGCTTCTCGATAATGCCATAGCTAATGGATAAGCCCAAACCGGTGCCTTTTCCGATCGGCTTTGTCGTAAAAAAAGGGTCAAAAATCTTACTTAACTTATCTTCCGAAATCCCGCAGCCATTATCTTTTATTTCAATAATGACCCACTCATCACGCGTAAATGTCCGCACCCAAACCGCGCCGCTTTCGCCCACGGCATCCGCCGCATTGGACAGCAGATTCATAAAAACCTGGTTTAGTTGGCCGACAAAGCATTCAATCGGCGGCGTTTGACCATAATCCAGATGTACGGCGACGCGGTGTTTATACTTATGGGTTAACAAGTTTAGCGTGCCGTCTATGCCTTCTTCCACTTTTAGTTGACCGACTTCGCTACGGTCCAACCGGGAGAAATTGCGTAAATCCAGCACAATGCGCTTGGTACGTTCCGCGCCATTACGACAACTGCTAATGACTTTATCCAAATCCATCAGCGTATAATCGACATCAATCTCTTCCACCAGACGTTGCGCCTGACTGTGATACGGGTCTGTCAACGGAATCTGCCGATAGTATGCCACCAGCTTTTTCAGCGCCGCAACGTAGTCCTCCAAATAGCCCATGTTGCCGTAGATAAAGCTAATCGGATTATTCAATTCATGGGCCACTCCCGCCACTAATTGGCCCAGAGAAGCCATTTTTTCGGAATGCACCAACTGGGCCTGGGTTTCTTGTAACTCATGCAGCGTTTTTTCCAGGCTCTTTTTGGAAACCTCCAGCCGGTCAAACAAAATAGCATTGTCTAAAATAATCGAAGTTTCTTTGCAAAAAATATGCAGGGTTTCCTCAGTCTCCGGACGAAAAGCGTTTTCATCCGTATTGCCAATTGCCAGAATGCCAAGCACCGACTCGCGAGCCGTCAGGGGCTGGAGCCATACACGCTTCAGCGTCTCGCCTTTCTGACGATTTTTCCCTGCCGGCGAATGCGTAAAATGAAGCAGCGCCCCCATATCCAACTGGCAATTGCGCTCGGCACAGGCATCATTTAGCCGGCGACAGAGCGCGTCGACCAACTCCGGCTCCAGATCCGCCGGATAGCGCAGCACGCCCATGCAGCGCTGCAAATCGTGCCAGACAATCCCGGCCACCGTAAACTCACAGACTTTATCCAGCAAATCCAAAACAGATTTGACCGTTTGCTCGACCGAAAGTGAATTAACGACCAGAGCGCCTAAAGCGTTTACCAACGTGGAGTGAAAGAGTTGCTTATCCAAAAGCGCGTTGACTTGCTCTAACACACTGCGCTCGGACACTTCGCGCGGCTTAAAATCACGAGAAGCCCGGGTCGATTTTGCTAAATAACCGGCGATTGTGTCAAACAAAACCTGAGATTCAAAATCTTTGGTAACATAATCATCGGCGCCGGTTGTCAATCCCCAAAAGCGATCCATACGCTGATCGCGTGAAGTCAAAATAATAATGGGAATGTCGTGCGTCTCCAAATTATTCTTAAGCAGGCGACAAACCTGATAACCATTCATCTTAGGCATTTCCACATCTAACAGAATCAGGTCCGGATTCATCCGATATACGGCTTTAATGGCCTCGACGCCATCGGTCGCAATCTCGATTTCATAGCCCTGTTCGGTTAAAATAAGACCCAAAATGTCAGTGATGGTTGGACTGTCATCAGCAATCAGAATTTTATATGACATAAAAGCAATATTCTTTCATCGGAGTTACAAAACTCATTTTGCAAGTCATTAGGGCACGCAACACGCAGCGTAAATCCCACTGCTCCAAAATAGTTAAGGATCATCAACTTAACAACTTTGGGTAAACTCACCCTAAGGGTTTGCTCCTCAACCCTTAGGGTTTTCACT
>CAYOLL010000264.1:0-6620 GCA_964404765.1 uncultured Gemmatimonadota bacterium
GATATTCAAAAATGGTCTCACTCCAGATTCACGCGGATCAGGAGGTCTGAAATTAGCTGAGCTTTAAAAGATCGGGTTGTCTCACAATCCATTTTTCAGATATAAATTCGCAACTTGCGTCTTTAGCGTTAATTGCGACGTTTGCGTTAAGATTTGTGAATAATTCAGGATGAATGGTCAGAAATCACACCTTTTCGATGGATGAGCTCCTTTGTCGTAACAAAACGATCATTGCTTGATCGTGTTTTGTCCTGCTTTGTCGATAGCAGCTAAAACTTGAACGCGGATGATGCGGATTTACAAAACCGTGCATCCGCGTTTTTATGCTTCAAATTTATTATTTAATATATTAGGCGATATTCCTGTTTTACTTTAATTTTTTAACTAAATATAAAATTTATATTGATTTATTAATTAAAATAAATAATTTGTAAAAATTAATTAAGGTTTTCATTGTAATTATTTTCATTCTAACACGGAGATTTTTCTATGAAAAAGCGAATCTGGTATGTTCCCTTTGCCTTGCTCATGGCCTTGTGTGGCCTGGCGCTGCTGACGCCATCTGTGGCCCCGGAAGTCATCGGCGGACCGATTAATCCCGGAGACGTGGCCTGGATGTTGACCGCCACCGGCCTGGTGCTGTTGATGACACCCGGCCTGTCCTTTTTTTACGGCGGCATGGTGCAGTCCAAAAATGTCGTTTCGACGATGTTGCAAAGCTTTGTCGCTATGGGGGTTATCAGCTTGTTGTGGGTTGTAGTTGGCTTTAGTCTGGCTTTTGGTGACAGTATTGGCGGCTTTATCGGCAACCCGCTGACGTATTTCATGTTTAATCGGGTTGGAACTGCTACGCATCCGGACTTATCACCCACGATTCCGCTGATGCTATTTGCGCTGTTTCAGTTAAAATTTGCTATTATCACGCCGGCTTTGATTACCGGTTCATTTGCCGAGCGGGTGCGTTTTTCGGCCTACCTGGTTTTTATCTGCCTGTTCAGTTTATTCATTTACTGCCCGTTGGCGCATTGGACCTGGCATCCGCAGGGATTTTTGCGGGTTTGGGGCGTGCTGGATTTTGCCGGCGGAACGGTGGTGCACATGTCCGCCGGTTGCGCGGCGTTGGCCGGCGCGTTAATGCTGGGCCGGCGCAAAGTGCATGTCAACGGGGGTTCGCCGCATCCGGCCAATATTCCGTTTGTTATTTTGGGTACCGGGATGCTCTGGTTTGGCTGGTTTGGGTTTAATGCCGGCTCGGCGCTGGCGGCCTCGGAAACGGCCACACTGGCTTTTTTGACCACCAATACGGCTTCGGCTTCGGCCATGCTGGCCTGGATATTTTTTGACGGCGTGCGCGGGCGCAAACCGTCTGCTTTGGGCGCGTGTATTGGCGCGGTTGTGGGGTTGGTGGCTATTACTCCGGCTGCCGGTTATGTTGATGTTAAAGCCAGCATTGTGATTGGCGCAATGGCGGCCATTATCAGCAATTTGGTTGCCACCTGGCGCTCAAAATCCACGCTGGACGATACGCTGGATGTCTTTCCCTGTCACGGCGTCGGCGGCATGGTCGGCATGATCGCCACCGGGATTTTTGCCCAAAAAGTCGGCTTGCTGGCCGGCGAAACGGAGACCTTTCTGAATCACCTGTTAGCCTTAGTCATTGTGGCCGGCTTTACCTTCATTGGCTCGTATATTTGTTTTAAAGTGACGGATTTTCTGATTCCGCTGCGGGTTACCGGCGAAGAAGAGGAGCAGGGCTTAGATATCAGCCAACACGGGGAATCCATGAGCGATCTGTTCAGCTTAAACTGGAAGGGATCGAAGCTGTTTTAAACGCCGCGTCCGGTTTGATTTATTCCGGCCATCGTCCCGCCCGGTTTGACCGGCATAGCCCGGATGTTCGCTGGCGTGTAAGAAAATTGAAGGCCGCCTTATTTTCGGTCTAATTTCTCCGCGCCTTCCCAGCCTTCCGGTGTTCCGTTTACGACAAATCGCGCCGCCTGCTCCAAATAGCGTTGGGCGCTGCGGTCATCGGGATTGCGCTGCAAGACATTTTTAAAGCTGACAATCGCCATGGCAAAGTTTTTGGCGAAGAAATATTCCAAACCGCTGGAAAAGTCCGGCTGTGTTTTTAATTTGAGTTCGATGACGGCTTCCGGATCGCCGTCAAAGACTTCGTAGATGCCGATGGATTCGTTCTTGCCTATTACCTGAACTTTGCCCAGGAAGCGATAATTGAATCGGGTAGGATCATGGAGGCGGGTCAGTGTTGTCTGACTGATGATAATGCGCGCGCCAAATTGCTTGGTCAATCCCTCAATCCGTGAGGCCGTGTTGACCGTATCGGAGATAATGCCGGTGTCTAAACGCTGTTCGTCGCCGATGATGCCCAGCATCAAATAGCCGGTATGCAGCCCGACGCCGATTTGGATGAGCGAGCGGTTTTTGGCCGCGCGTTCTATGTTGTATTCAACTAATTTCCTCTGGATTTCGACCGCGGCGCTCAGGGCCTTTTGCGGCGTTTGGGGGAAAATTGCCATAATGCCGTCGCCCAGGAATTGGTTGACAAAGCCCTGGTTTTCCCGAATAATCGGGCCGGTGCGCCGCAAATAACCGTTGATAAAATTAAAATTTTCGGTGGGCGTCATGCCCTCTGATAGTGTGGTATACGCGCGGATATCCGAAAAGAAGACGGTCATTTCGCCTTCAATCTGATCGCCCAGTTTGACTTCCGTAATTGAACCTTTGTTCAGGGTTTGCAAGAACTCACGCGGGACAAAGCGCTCGTTGGCGGCGTTCAGTTCGGCCAGCTTTTCGCACTGCCGCTCTAACTCAAGCATCAAATAGTATTCTTTTAGACCTTTTTCAATGGTCAGCAGCAGGTCGGCTTCGTCCCACGGTTTAAGCATGTAGCGGAAAAGATTGGCGTGATTGATGGCGTTGACGGCCGATTCCAAACCGGCCTGGCCGGTGAGCAACACTTTGATGGGGCGGGGATGTTTTTTATGGATGTCGATCAGGAACTGATCGCCGGTGACGCCGGGCATGATCTGGTCGGAAATAATAAAAACAATGGTGTAATCTCCATTCATCAACTCTTCGATAATAAGCAGGGCTTCTTCGCCGCTCTCGGCAAATTCCAGCTTATAGCGCCCGCCATATTTATGCCGCAACTGCGTGTTGAGCGAGTTCAGGACAATCTGCTCGTCATCTACACAGATGATGACTTCTTTGGACATGATGACAAATCCTTACCTGAAAAGTTTAGAAATAACATTTTTTGGAAAATGTCATTTCCGGTTAACGCAGCGCATCCGATGGCGGCGGCATCTTCATTTCCATCCGGCCCAGAAAAATCAAAGATTCCAAATCGTCGGACATATCCGACGCATAGCGCTTGAAAATGAGTCGGATGCGTTCTATTTCTTGATCGGAAGCCAAGCCCAACATGTGCGTCACGTCACCAAAATCGCGACCGCGGGAGGTATCGGCCCTTCATTATCACCAGAAAAGGCAAGTCTAACACCGGCCGGGGGAATTTGAAGCGCGTTCATAATGGACAACCTTGCTGCGAATATATTCACATGGATGAGCAGGATGGACAGGATAAGAAAAATAAAAATTATCCTGATCCTGTCTATCCTGTCTATCCATGTTGAAATATTTATCGACCGGCTTCGGCAAACAGCGTTTTCAGGTTCAGTTCAAAACCGGGCAGGAGTTTTGAAGTAAGTGTTTCGGCCGCGCCATAAATGCCGTCCTTTCGATAGATAACCACCTTTTTGGCCCGGGCGTAAACCAGCCAGACTTCCTCCACGCCATGATCCAGATAGTAAGCCGCTTTGTCAAATAAGTCATCGGCCAGATCGGTCGGCGAAACAACTTCGACCGCCAAATCCGGCGCCATTCTGAGAAACTTATCCAACTCCGCCGGAACTTTTTCGGCGCGGACAAAAGACAGATCGGGCGCCTTGCTTTCACGCAGGTTGTCGGGGTCGAGTTGATAATTGACCTCGCCAAATACGCTGCCAATAGGGTTTGATTCCAGATAAAAACGAATCCGAAAAATCATTTCTGCCTGCATTTTTCCGTGCATTCCGTTCGGCATTTTTTCCACAATCCTTCCATCAATCAGTTCAAAAGGGCGATCGATGTTCATTTTCTCCACATCGGCTACCGTCAGGGACGTTGGCGCTTTGTGTCGACGCTGCCCGGTTGTCGATTGAAATGTTTTGTCAAGCGTCGCGATCATATCGTCTATCTCGCTTTCATGAATCGTTGGTGGTTCGGCGGTATCCTCAAATCAAAACCGACGCAAGATAATATACAACCTATCCGCTTGTCAACCATATCATGCGCTTCATCAAAAAGGAGCGTTCGTTTTTAAGTTTAAGCACGAACGGCTAAGCCGTCACTTCCAGCGGCAACGTCACCCGGAAGATCGTCTTGCCCGCCGCAGTTTCGGTCACTTCGATCTGACCCTTGTTTTTTTCCACCACCTGACGACAGATGTACAAACCCATGCCCGTGCCTTCGCCCTTGCTTTTGGTGGTAAAATAGGCGTCAAAAATACGCGGCAAAACCTCCGCCGGAATGCCCGGGCCGCTGTCTTCCACTTCCACAAAAAAGCGCGTTTCGTCAAGGCGTTTGAGCCGTAGATGAATGGTGCCCTCGCCGCGCATGGCCTGGATGCTGTTGTGGATCAGGTTGGTCCAGACCTGGTTGAGTTCGTCGGCGTAACACAGGACGGGCGGCAGCGCGTCAAAATCTTTATGCACGGTGATGGCCCGCTTGAGCTTGTTGTTGAGGATAATCAGCGTATTTTCCAAATCTTCCTGAAGCTGCGTGGCAACGAGTTTGCCTTCGTCCAAATGGGAGTAGGATTTGAGGGCTTTGACGAGATGGGCAATGCGGCTGATGGCGATTTTGATGTTGCGGACGTTGATGCGGCTCATGCCCAGTTGGCGCAGGGTCAGGCCGATGTTGGCGGCAGCGGACGTGGCAAACAGCGGCAGAATCGGTTGCAGGTTGTCAACGCTAAAGCCGATCAAAGCCAGATCGCGGCTGAGCATATCGGCGTCGGGGGCCTGGATTTCTTCCAGAAGCCGGCACATGGGCCGGGCCAGTTTGCGTTGCTCCATAGTTGAGCGTTCGACGGCGGCGTGGGTCTGGATATGCTCACAGGCTTGCAGGAAAAGCGGGCGATGTTCGACCGAAAGTTCCGCCGCCAGAGCGATCAGTTGATCCAGCAGCAGCTTGTAATCTTTGTCCACTTCGTTAATGGCGGCGTGGATGGCTCCGGCCGGGGTGTTGATTTCGTGGGCGACGCTGCCGACGAGTTGACCGAGGGCGGCCATTTTTTCCGCGTGGATCAATTCGGCCTGAGCCGATTTGAGCGCCGTAAGGGTTTGATCCAGTTGCTGGTATGCGTTGGCATTGTCTAAGGCGATGGCGGCGTAGGCGGCCAGGGTGCGCAGGATGTCCAAATCGTAGGATGTGTAGGCGTTCTTTTGCTCACTCTGGACACTAATAATTCCCACAGTTTCTTCAGCTTTCAACAACGGCAGGCAGATCATCGAGTTTAGTAGATTGGCGTTTTTTTCGCCATCCGCGTAACCATCCAGGGAGTCGATATATTTCTTAAATTCGGTGCGCACATCACCCAACAAAATCTCAGATTTGTTGTACAGACAGTAGATTGCCAGGCGATTTTTAGTATTCAGTGAAATTCGTATCACGGGTCTTTTTTCGCCGTGATACATATAATCCGAAAAAACCAATTCGTTTTTTGACCAGTCGACCAGACCAATCCCAAACTCAACGGCATCCATGAGTTGATTGACATGGGCGTAAACCCGCTCAACAATTTGGGTTGCGTCCAGCGTGGCCGTGATTTCCTGGCCAATCTTGCTCAGCAGGGTCACGTTTTGCAATGAGCGATCCAGTTCCGCGCCGGTTTCCATGAGCGTATCGCGCTGGGCTTCGATTTCCTCTTTTTGGGCGGCCACTTTGGCCGTGCGTTCGATCACAATTTTTTCCAGTTTGTCCTTGTCGGCTTCCAGCTTCCGCGTCCAGAGTTGCACCAGACCAAACAAAGTGGCGCTAAAAATCAACACGTAAAATGCCGACGCCCACCACGTCCGATACCAGGGCGGCAAAACGGTAAAGGCAAAGCGTACTTCCTCCGGCGTTCGCCCGTAAATATCGCGCGCCCGGACTTTAAACGCATAGTCGCCTTCGGCCAGGTTGGTAAAGTCTCGCCGCGTTTCGGCCGTCCAATCGGACCAATCCTTATCGAAGCCTTCCAGGAGTGTTTGAAAGCGATTGCTTTTTTCGCTGTCAAAGGCCGGTAAAGCGTATTCGATGCGCATGGCTTTGAAGCCGTAGGCCAGTTTCAAGTTCGCCGTCTTAGAAATGACATTTCTTTGAGAAATGTCATTTCTGGCAGAGTCATACCCGCCGAACAGCAGCGAGTCGCCGTTAATCGTCACCCGACGAATCAGGGCCGGCTGGCCGACCGCCGGCTGGATTTGCGCCGGCAGATCGTAGCCGGTCGCGGCGGATTTGATGTTGGCGTCGTAGCGGATCATGCCGTTGCCGCCGCGAACCCACACGACGCCATC
>CAYOLL010000265.1:0-6600 GCA_964404765.1 uncultured Gemmatimonadota bacterium
GGACGGCGTTGACGCGGATACCCTCCGCCGCGACTTCCCGCGCCAAACCAATGGTCAGCGTGTCGAGAGCGCCCTTGGAGGCTGCATAATCTATGTATTCACCGGGCGACCCCAGCCGGGCCGCCGCCGAGGATACATTGACAATGGCGCCGCCGCTGCCGCCGTATTTTTTTGACATGCGCCTGACAGCTTCTTTGGCGCACAAAAAGCAACCGGTGATGTTTGTCGCAAATATCCGGTTCAGCCGGGCCGCGTCCATTTCATCCAGGCGCATTTGTCGCTCCAGAATACCGGCATTGTTGACCAGAGCGGTGACAGGCCCCAATTGCGCATCAACAGCTTTAAACAGCCTGACGACATCCGCTTCCAGAGCTACATCGGCCGCGACGGCAATTGCCTGCCCGCCATTCGACCGGATGCTATCGGCAATCTCATTTGCGGCGACTTTATTTTTCAGATAATTCACACATACGGCATAACCGCGGGTGGCGGCAAGCCGCGCCGTTGCTGCGCCAATTCCGCGACTCCCGCCGGTGATAACAATGACTTTATCCATTTATCGCTCATTTTAAATGTGATGCCGAGCTATTGCGGGTTGACTCCGAGCGCTGTTGCAATTCTCTAAGCGCTTTCAACGCGGCCTGACCCGATTCAATCGGCACAAAAATATGATCGTGATGTGCGGCAGCAATGACATTGCAACTGATCCCGGCCTGGCCAAGCGCTGTGGCAAAAGCAGCCGTCAGGCCAACAGCAGAAAGGTCCGAATGCACGTTGAGTGTAATCCAGGCGGCCCGGAATTTGACGTCCAACTTTGCGGCCCGAGCACTGGATTCTTCGGCAATTATCGTTAAACCTTCCTGTTCCCGAAAGGTTGCGACAGGTTTAATATCGGCGAGGTCTGTGTCAAAGGGCACGACTGAAAATACATAAACCCCGTCATTCAGGACGGGCTGCATTGTGCACAGCAGTTCGGTAAGGTTCGTGACCGGTATGCTCATAGGTCCCAAAGGATTGTGTTAGCGGTTTGAGGGCGAAAGCAGAGCGGAGAGAGATGTCGGCGTCAGTTATAGCAAAGGATGTAGCGATGCCAACGGTACGACATGCGAGTACATCCAAAAGTTGCCGGGCACACCACGAACCAGCCTGAAGCTGCGCAGCAGCCCTTCACGCTGAAATCCGCATCGCTCCAACACCTTTATGGATTTTTCATTCGATTCGAGCACCGTTGCTTGAACCCGAATCATGCCCGCATGTGCGTGAGCCCATGTCAGCAGGGCGCTACTGACGGCGGAAGCAATCCCTTTTCCCCAAAAGTGAGGATGCAGATCATACGCCAACTCTGCCGAGCGGTTCAACGCGGAGACGGTATGAAAACCGACCGTGCCAACCAACTGCCCGTTATCGTGCGATGCGATGGCAAAACGGACTTGGGCCGATGGCGCATTTTGGTCGCCATTCCAAACATACCCCATTAGATCGTCAACGGATTGCAAATCCCAACTGGTATTCTCATAAACCACCGGCATTCGCAAATAGGCATACCAAGACGCACGGTCATTGATCATGATGGGTCGTAGCTGTACCAAATCATGTTCTATCGCCGGAAGTTCTGTGAAATACATAACCATCCATCTGGCTGATGCTGGAAATTTAACGCTTAATTAACAGCAGTGTCTGTCGGGACATGCCCCAGCATTTCGGTTGCAATCAGTTCAAAGTCCGATTTTGGTATTTCCAGATGGCCAAATCGGAAAGCCGAACCCCATTTGCTTTTATCTTTAATGAAGGAAAGCCGTTCCAGCATTGGCCGAATCGGGGCATCGTTCGCTTTAAGAAAGCGAATATCCCGCCGATATGGCACGAAGCCCGGAAACATTTCAAATGTATAAACCTCTTTGCCAACGACTTGGCCAATGGCCGTGAATTTTTGACACGGCTCTTTACCCTCGAACTGTTCTTTGGGGGAGTAGTAGATAATCCAATCACCCGCAGCCATACGCTTAAGAGGCTGGGCTTTACCGTGGCAGAGCTGACAAAAACCGCCCTCAACCCCGAGGCCGACATGCTCTTTTGACGCGACACCAATCCAGTAACGCATAGATAAAATCTCCTATCCTGAAAAGTTTAAGTTCTCGTCACAAAGCTGCAAAATACGCAGGCGGGTTTGGAAACTTGGGACGGTCATTTTACTTCCCCGGGTACCGATTGATCTTCTATGTTGAGATGGCGTTCGATTTCCTGTTCGATAAATAGCGCCTGTTCGACGTCTTCCAGATTTTTGGTCAGGCAAATCAGTTTGCTGTTTTTGGTGATCAAATAGACTTCGCAGTGGGCAGATGTACCGCGACGACGATAGGTTATTTTTTCTTTGCAATATAGCTGAGCAATATCTTTACTGGACACGGTTATGTTGCCCGGATAGGGAATGGGTCCATGCTGTATTTGCAATTGACCGGGATTTACGGTAATAACCATACTGTTAAACAAACCGACTAAGGTGCCATAGAGCAGATAACAGCCGACCAGGATATGCAAGGCGGCAAACGCGATCATTGGGTATGCTTTTAGTGAAAGCGCAATTGAAACCCAAACGACAAGGAAGGCATTCCAAAATATCATAAAACCGGCGAGGCCATAAACTCTTGGACTACGAAAGCGATAGGTAATTTTTAGGATATATCTGCTTTTTTCGAGACTGAATTGGGATGGCATGGGCGTTTCAAGCCGTGGTATGGAACTCCGTTCTTCCTGCTGCATTTGAGAGCGGAAATCAAAGACGGCATTACAACCGGAGCATTTGGCAATCAGATTGGAGACACTGATGTTTTCCGCCGGAATCGACTTTTGACATTTTTTGCAGATGATCTGCATGGGGTGCGCTCGTTTGCAATTGGCAAGTGGGCTATTTCATCTCTCTGGCAACCTGTTGATCTTCGCCATAAGAGTTCCAAATCAAGTCTTGACTACAAAATTGTTACTTTCAAGCCTTTCGGGTATTTCGTGGTTAATTTTTGAACTTTTCAGATTAGCGTAAAATTTGAGAAATGAAAACAAACTCGATACCTTGTTTTTCCAGATCAGGCAGCTTATTTTTTAAAGCTTCCAGCATGGTCCGGCTGATATGGCCGATAACGACGAGGCTGCCGCGTTCTCTGGCGGTATCCGCGGCCTCCTGCAGCTTCTTCTCCACATAATTGACATCTACGCCTTCCGGGTCGAGAAAAAACCAGTTTTCGCGCGTTCCGACACTGTTGCGGATGGCGATTCGCGCCCCGATGGATTCGCGGTTGGTTTTGCTGTCTACAAAGTACATGCCCTTTTCTTTAAGCGTCCCCATCAAAACCTTCATCGTTGCTTCGTCAATTGTCGCCCGGCTGCCCATGTGGTTGTTAACACCCTTTACATAAGGTTCCAAGGCCGCTAAATTTTTCAGCACGGTTTTGCGTTGAACTTCCGGCGGGTCGCTAATATAGAGGGCATTGGGGCCGGGGTAATCTGCTGGAAAAGTGGTTGGCTCCATGGGTAAATGCAGCATGATTTCTTTGCGGCTCTGAGCGGCGGCTTTCGCAATTTTAGGCGCATCCAAATAGTCTTCATCCGTTGGCGGCAAAATAGCAAAAGTTAATTTGTACGGCAAATCAATAAAATCCTGCGTCAGCCGGGTATAAGCCGCGCCAAAATCATCAATAATGATGCCCAATTTGGGCCGCTCAGCTTTCGTGGTTGCTCCGGGCATGGGAGTGGGTAGCCCGGGCGCAGTGGGTTTTAACTCCTCCGGCGCTTTCTCGCCCGGATAGAGCATGATCGTATTGGTGTGCAAATCCTCGCGCCCAAACCAAAGGCGGACATAATGCTCTTTCTCGTTACGAATCTCCAGCGCATCCATCAGTTTAAGACCGTGTTCTGCAGCTACTTTCGAGACGCTCAGATTCGCTACTTCCATCGGAATAAAATGCTTTAGATAGCTTTTGCGAACAATGGTCAGCCACGTACGACCGCTCTGATTGGTGTTGGTCACTTCGGTGCGGGCGGTTTTGTCCTGACCGAGGGTGTTCAACACGGTTGCAAAAAAACCATCTAATTGTTCCGTATCGAGATCAAAGGGTGTGGCCGAGCGCGGTAATGCCAAAGATGGCTGCCCCGGTATTTGTGCATCGGTTGGCGCGGCCAGTTGCGCGTCATTGACGGTAGCGACTTGTTGCGACTGTTGGTGGCTATCTTTGGAAAAAAGCCAGTAAACGATCAAAAAGGTGATAATCACCGGAATAAACGCTATCCCGATGAACATGAAGTTTTTAACAACGGCTTTATCTAAATTGGCAAGTGGATTTTTCATGGTTTATTCTTGCGCGATTCGTGATACGGAAAGCCTGAATTTTCAAGCTCCGCTAACTTCTTGTTGACGTGTATTATGGAGTAGCAAACTTTAGTTTGCCTGCGAGTCACGTAACCAAAGACAGGCGGTTACTTGCAAACTGAAATTTGTTACTCCGGTTTTGCATGGGTTTAGAAAACCTTGCGAAGGTTATATTTGGCGCGGAGTCAACAGTCTCAAGGTTTCTCGGACTTGGCAGTGTGAACCTTCGTAAGGTTATCTTGCTAAATGGATAATAGCGGCGGTTAGTCCGGCAAATTCAGCAATGCTTAGTGTCTCCGGACGGCGCGTCAAATCAATTCCGGCCATTTCAGCAATTTGCGCTAAATTTTCCCGTGTGACGTGCGGCGCTTGCAGTAAAGAATTGCGCAACATTTTGCGCCGTTGCGCAAAAACCGCTTTTACGACACGAAAATAAAGCCGCTCGTCTGTCAGATGGATGGGCGGCTGCTCATGCCAATCCAGACGGAGAACGGCGGATTGCACTTGTGGCGCGGGTTTAAAGGCGCGCGGCGGAACAGTGAAAAGAATTTGCGGTTTTCCATAAATTTGGGTGATGATCGATGGGACACCATACGTTTTCCCGCCCGGCGCGGCGACTAATCGTTCGGCCACTTCTTTTTGCATCATAATCACGGTTGAGTGTACAAAGCGCCGCTCATCAATCAACTTAAACAAGATCGGGCTGGTAATGTTGTACGGTAAATTCCCAACAACTTTAACCCGCTCCCGCCCGGCATCGGCACAAATCTTTTCCAAAGAAATCGTCAAAATATCCTGTTGCAACAGTTGAAATCCGGCTTGTCCGGCAAAATGCCGCCGCAGTACATCGCACAGCCGATCATCCAATTCGACCCCAACAACGGTTTTTGCTTTTGGCACGAGTTGACGGGTCAAGACACCTTTGCCGGCGCCGAGCTCAACAACTACGTCTTCTTTCGATAGCGCCAGCGCGTCCACAATCCGGCGCACGACATCCTGATCCTGCAAAAAATGCTGACCCAAATGTTTACGCGGTTTGATATAAACATTTTCCGAAAATGAATGGGATGCTTCAGACAAATTGAACCTCACGCGGGCCACGTTCGATATGCCCGATTTCATAAACAGTTTCACCGGTTATGCCGGTTTTAAAGGCATCGACTTGATCGGGCGCTACGACCGCCACCAAACCGATGCCCATGTTGAAGGCGCGACGCATTTCCGCATCCGTCACATCGCCCAGTTTTTGTAAAAAACGGAAAATCGGTAAGCCGGGCCAGGCTGCCGGATCGATGACGGCCCGACAATCCTCCGGTAAAATGCGGACGATATTGCCGGGCAAACCACCGCCGGTAATATGCGCCATGCCTTTGATGTCCATCTGATCCAATAAGGGCAGCAGCAACGGAGCGTAGGAGCGATGAACGGTCAACAGCGCCTCACCCAGCTTTTGGCCGAGCTCGTCTATGTGATCGTCTATGTGCAGTCCGGCCTGCTTAAAACAGATGGCCCGCGCCAGAGAATAGCCGTTGGTGTGCAAACCCGTCGAAGCCAGTCCCAGCAGCACATCGCCCGGTTGAATGCGGCCGCCGTCAATAATCCGGCGCTGCTCGACCGTGCCGACGATGAATCCGGCCAGATCATACTCGCCCGGCGCATAAAAATCCGGCATCTCTGCCGTCTCGCCGCCAATCAAGGCACAGCCGTTTTCGACACAGGCGGCAGCCAAACCTTCCACAACACTAACAACAACATCCGGCGCAAGTTGGCCGGTCGCAATATAGTCCAAAAAAAATAACGGCCGCGCACCCATGACCAGAATATCATTAACGCAATGGTTGACCAAATCCCGCCCAACGGTATCATGAACGCCGGTCATAAACGCGAGCTTAAGCTTGGTGCCGACGCCGTCCGCGCTGGAAACCAGCACCGGCTCGTTCAACCTACGCTCGTCAAACCGATAGAGCGCGCCAAATTGACCGATGCCCGTCAGAACCTGGGGTGAAAAGGTTCGTTGGGCCAGGCGCTTGATGCGGCTGACAACTTCATCGCCGGCGTCGATATTGACCCCGGCAGCTTTATAGTCCATCATAATGCATTATAAATTCTAAACGATGAGTTATGAGTTATAAAATTACACCCAAACATTTGCACTATCCGCGAGAATCTTATCCGCAAAGTTTATCACAGCGTTTTCCTTTGCGTAACTTTGCGTAACTTTGCGTAAGACTTTGCGAACT